>SCSO01000188.1 GCA_004297865.1 Legionella sp. | reverse complement strand
AGTCCTCTTTCATTACAAGCACAATTGCCTCTATTTGTCCTTGGCTGAACTTACCATATTCAATTTTATGGGCAAATGTATTGAGATTACCATCCAGCTTAGCAACTAAGTTAGCTTTTACTTCATCAATCAAAATTTTGAATTGTTTTGCATTAATATAGTCCAAAGTGTTTTCTAAGTCAGACCAGTCCTTAATGAGTTTAGCTAGCTGTGGTTTTAATAATTCGAATGCAGTAGCACGTTGTTCATCTGTAAGAAAGGTAAATATATATATAAATGGCTGATACTCTTTCATTGCCAGTGCAGGTAGTAATGTCTTCATCGCGTCGAAGACATGAGCTCGCTCTTGTTCATCACAATTCTCCATTAACTCATAAAAATCACGCAGGGATGGAATGAGTGAAGGCAAACTCTCTTTTACTTCTTCAATCTTAATATAAGAGTATATATTTACAGAATCGGCTATTTTTTGGTACATCGTGGGAAGACGAGTCTTCATTAATTCAAAAAACTCTAAGCGTTCTTTGTTATTTAAATATTTTAGAACAAGATTAAAATCGTCAATATTCTTTACAAGCTCTTGTAGTGTATTTTTCCATTTGTTAAATAAAATTGACCGTTCTTCAGGATTGAGGTGGGCAAGTACATAATAAAATTGCATTGCACTGTATATAGAGGCATCTAAATGATTATAATATTGATTGGTTTGAGGATTTCGTTGTTCAGTATAGGTCACAGTATTGTTATTTTTGAGATCATAATCATACTTTTCTCTTTTAACAGGATCTTTCAGGATTTCATTGGCATAACCCATTTCTTTAAATCGTTTGTTAGCCTCGTCGATATTTTTAGAATTTTTATCAGGGTGCCATCGTTTCGCTAATTTATGATATGCCTTTTGAATTTCATCCGTTGATGCTGTCTTGGAAACTTCTAAAATTTCGTACAGAGTTTTCATTATTGATGCTCATCAAATTAAATCCTGCGTATATTACCATTATTAGTGCTTTATGTAAACATATTGAACACCAAGAGAGAGGGTTGATCGCATACTGTACTAAACATAACCACAAAGAATTCTTAATAGTTCAATAGGAAGGCGAAAGACAGGTTTCTCGTAGCGTGGATCATTATAACTGGGATGACATCCTATCTGTTGGTTATCGGGTGAATTCCAGTGTGCACTAATTGTGCAATGGGATGTTACTTTTTGATAACTTTTTTTATTTTAGGGGCAGGTAGTTCTAATGCGGTAATTTGAATAAGATTAGTTAACCATTCGCGTTCATCCCATAGATCAGCAGGGATTAATAAATAGGGTTTTGCTCCAGGATATGGAATACCCTCAACAAAATCATTGATAAATGCTTTACCAGCATTGGTGGGTTTGACAAAAAGCTGATCATCGCAAACGAGGGCGACTACTTTGTTGTTGCAATAGAGTGCATATTCACCAAACATTTTTTTCGCAGTCACCATTCCTGCTCCAGCTATTTGGTCAAGAATAAAATCTACAGTGCTTTGCCTTGAGGACATTATTAACTCAGGTTATGAGGGTTTTTTAAAGTATTAACGATACCAGATAACGGGGGTTGCTGCTATAACCAGGAAGATCCGCCACTCACGGATTACATGTTATCATCAACCCGTTATAAAGATATGAGGATGTTGGTTTTTATCAAGCCATTGAAGAAGGGCAGATAAATGTCGCTTATCTAGGGCAATACAACCCGTTGTGGCTGTATCTGAAGAGCTCCACAGATGAATAAAAATGGCACTTCCAGATCCGGCGATAATTGGATTCATGTTGTAATTTATCACAACACCCATTTTATATTGGTCAATCAACATAGATTCAAAACTTTTAGCGTCAGTCCTGCCATTGACCCATGTATTATATTGTGGACTTGTTACATCATCTATAAATTTGTCGTCTGAAGTAATGTATCTATAATCCATTTTAATAGCCAATGGTTCTGATCCAAAAGCTTCCCCCAATGGATATAAGCCAGCAGGGGTTTTAAGATCACCTTCTTTTTTTTCTCCCAGTTGTGCTACGCCACTTTTGCCAATAACGCCAGGAAAAGACTTAGGAGATAATACAGGCTTCCATACCGTTCCTTGCAACTGACAAGCAGTAATTCTAGCTCTAAAATTATCAAATGATTTAACCACAAGGATCTGGGAGGTTAATGAGTCGAGATTTTTCATCTGTGAAGAAACAAGTATCTGACAATCACTATTCATATTTTTTGCTGACGGATAAATCAATATTAGGATTGTGGAAACTAATATTAATAGCACAGTACCAAGTATATATTTAATATGAGAATTGTTCATTTTCTATGGATTCACAGCTGTTCGTGTTTGAGTAAAATACCGTATAAAGGTTTTTGGAGATACATCTTTTCTTTCCAACTCATCAAGATAAATAAGCTTAAATTTGGCTTTATTTGCGAGTGAGTTAATCTCTGGATTTTCTGGATAATACTTCAGCAGTGGGAAGAAAAGTGCCTGTCCTATCACATATCGTTTATCTTTACTTGCAGGTGAAAGGCCCCAGATATTCTGATAAGTTATTGCTTCAATTTGATGATTATTCACTTCTTTATTTCCAACATAAAGCATTACATGTCCCTCAATATAAATGATAGTCATCAGAGGATGGCCTTTTTCTTTAAGCGTGCTGATACGCTCATCAACAGAACTCTTAGCTAAATCCAGCGATGGGCTGAGTTGCGCTTGTTGAGCTGTGTTTCTAGGCAGCCAGATTCCAAATGGAGTAAATAGACTTTTAAGTTCTTGAGAGCAATCGTTAAAATAGAAAGTTCCGCCCCATCCATAGGGGCGGTTTTGTAATTCTTTAATAATCCTAGCCATATTTTTTTTTGATGCGACTAATGGCATTAAGCTCGCCGCATTTTTATGGACTATTCCTGTTTTAATCACCGCTTGATGATTTTGATTTTTTATTGGAATTAAAATCGAGGTAGTATTTTCATTAAGTTCTGCAAGTGGAAATACGGCACCAATGTAAGCAGTCAATTGAAAATGCTGCTGTTTGTCAGTGACGCTTGCTTCCGTTTTAGTAATAGCAATTAGGCCTTTTTGAGCGGCCGTTTGCCACTCGTTAATAAATTTACTCGAGGCATAAGCTATATCTTCACTTTTAACCCAGGCGAAATAAGCATCAGGCGTTAATACCAATGACCAGCTTTTGTCGCGCGAAATACTGATAATATAAAGAGGTGTTCCAGACCAGATAACTGATTCTTGAAGATTATCAAAAGGGAAGCCTTGTCCAGGTAAGCTTAAATGAAAAAAATCAGGTGCCAGCTCAGGTAAAGCTCTTGCGAAGGTATTCGCAGTTGCAATGGCCCGGTTCTCCATCATAAACTCAGTCGAATCGAGTGCATCTAAATGCATATTCTGCTTGATATGATCCCACCATTTTTTCCCATGCTCCTTAAAGTTTTCAGCGTAATGTCGTTTCGTAACTTCTTTATTTTGATTATCGAAATCGTCCAAAATCTCCAGTTCAATTTTTTTAACAAGTGGTAAAATGGATTTCACCATTGGTTCACTCCAAGGTGATAATCCCTTGGCACCACTTGAATAGTAGTGATTATAGAATTCTTGGAGTTGTGCTTCCTGATACTCTGGCTTTAATAAGGGAGTTAAGAAGTCATCACTGTTTGATGGTAAATAGTCATTGATATTCTGAGAATATGATTTAATTGAAAAATCAAAAATTGGTACCTCTATAGCACTAGATACTGATAAAAACGATAGTAAATTAAGAGAAATTATAAGCTTAACTAGGTTTTTTCTTGTAAATACAACAGGATACATTAGTGCGCACCAAACTATTAAAATGACCAATATTGTATCATATAATGCTTTATTTGTATTTGGCGTATATTTTATAACAACCCTTAAAATCCGGAAATTATGAATACGAAAAATGAAAACTCAAATCTATTACCCTCCACTAGATCAACTCAATCATTTCCGTCTGTTTTGATTCGCGAATCTTTTTTTGAAGCAAAGCTTAATATCTTCAATACCGATTTAGAGCTTGCAGCACTTCATCGAATTAATGTTGTATTTAATGAATATTATAATTCTATGGGTGCGGATCTAGATCAATATGCCTTAACATTTGATATTCAACATGAAAAAGTGAAACTGCAAAAATTTCTAAATAGCGAGATGATGCAGGATAGTTTTAAACTTTGGGAAAAGGGTGTTGGTATTTACTGGTATACTTCAGAGGGGGAAGTTTTACCGGAAAATATTGTTTGTATAAAATTAACAAAGGATTTGGATGGTTTACCGGAATATTTAAAGATTTCTTTGGTAGGGCCTAATGGATCTTCTTTTGAAATAGATATTCCAGGAACAGCAGAGCAAATGACATTTATTAAAGCCAATCACGGTTACTATAAAAAGTTAGAAATTATAAATAAAGAAGCGCATTCTATAGCTGATAAACTACACGGAGGAAGTAATCAAAACCGGCTTAAACTTTTATCAGAGTTTAATAGTAAGTGGGAGGGTGAATTTACCATGAGCTATTTTATTGATTGCGCCCCTCCCATAGGAACTTGTTCTATTAAAAATTCTAACGGAGATACAGTATTAGAACTTAGCACAAATAATATAACGATACATGCTGTATCAAGCTATGTCAGACCCTTGATAATTGATGCTTCACCTCAAACTGATAATTTATTAACTATTTGAAAGTGAAGTGTCTTCAAAATCATTTCTTATTATCCCAATTCATTCCTAGTTGTTATGATGCGCCAATAGCTATATTGCTATTGAGCTGCACTGGGTTATTTTTAAGTAGTGCTTCGGCCTCATTTTGCTGACCGTATGCCACCATTTGTAAGAATTTCTTGGGGTTAATTTTTGAGGTACATCCAATAAAGGCGAGCTCACAAACTCGGCAAAACTGGTGCAGATAGACCCTTGGTGCATGCCCCAATTTTCCTTGAATAAAAGAAAAACCAATGCTGACGCGTTCGGATTTATATCGAACTAACCTTAGGCTTTGATTTTAACAACCGATGGCTCTGCAGGTATTTAATAATGAAATCTACCGTACTTTCCATCCTCGTTTGTTCTCTAGCTGGATTAATAGTTTCTAAAGCAGCTAAATAATTCTTCCTGCAATAGCGTTTATTAACCATTTTATCAATTTTTTTATAATGATTATTAAAGAAAGACACCAGTGGATAAATCAAATCCTGTTCAGAAGCATGTTCTAACAAGTGAGCATTAAATTCAGCTAATGAGATGTAGTTAAATTGATAATCATATTTTTCAGTTAAATAATGAGAAATTTGCGGTAAATTCGCATAGTCTGCTGTTAAGTGATAAGCCTTGTACCGAGTAGTTTCAAGTAAAGAAATGGCTATTATATCTTCAGCCACTTCATCTACAGGGGAGAAACTAATTTGATTGGGTAAGTTTATTGCCACTTGATGATTTATTAAATACGAAAGAGAGCGCGCCACAATATCTTTCTCCGTGTATTGTCCCTCCGTAGATGCAGTAACCATAGCCGGTCTGTATATTTGTATGGGCACCCCAAGCTGTTCCGACTGCCATATTAATTGTTCAGCAACCCATTTTGATTCCGCATAGCCAAAATCCACGTATTTAAAGGATGCATTTTGGGTATCCTCTGCTAATTGTTTATTGGGCGTCCATCCAAAAATTAGTGTAGTAGAGATATAGTGGATGTATTTCAATCGTTGGTTAGTAGCAAGCTTAATGATGGTTTTTGTCCCATCGACATTGGCGGCTTTTAAATCTTCATAACAGGTCAAATAATGAGTAACGGCGCCATTATGATAAATACTATCCAGGATATCGGATAAATACTGCCATTTGGATGGGGTTAATCCAAAATGTTCCTTCCGGAGATCTCCACAAATGACCGTAATACGATCTTCTAAATGCTCCGCCTGACATTTTTGTAAGAGTTGGTATTGTTCCAAATTAGCAAGTACTCGTGATAAGCCTTTGGCTTCATCAGGCGCATTGACCAATAAAAATAAGTGATATTGGGTATTCTTTAAAAGATAAAAACATAAATAAGCCCCAATAAATCCCGTACTCCCGGTAAGAAACACCTGTTTAATGTCTTGTTTCTGGCAGACTGGTTGACTATTTTTATCAACCCTAAGTCCTAATTTGGCATCTTGTTTAATTTGCTGACTTAAGTTTTTTGCTTTATTTTGCAATCGCTTTAACCAATTTGAAATTAATTTATTCTGCTCTTGGATTGATTTAGCTTTTAAAATCCTAATGTATTCGCCTAACTGCATGTTATACAGCCGCGTGGTAAACAATTCCTTAACGTATTTAGGATTAATACTTTGGGTTAATTGCAAATGTAAATGGGTAATGGTTAAGGAATCAACTCCCAACTCATAGAATGTTTTATCATGATGCGCCGGATCATCTTGTAGGACATGAGTAAGGCCAATAGCACCGCGCAATTGTTTTAATACCGTAAGTTTTTTTTCTTTATACAAATCCTTACTGGCTAGACGTTTTATTTTCCCAGAAGTGGTTTTTGGTAGGGAATAACGAGGACATAAAACCAGGTCAGACAAGGGAATGTCGTGTTGTTGAAGTATAAATTGAACTAAAGCATCAATATCAGGTAATTGATTCGCATTTTTTACTTCGGCAATTATGACTGTCTTTGTTTCTAATTGATTTTCCCATGCAAAAACAACACAACCATGCGCTTGAATACCTGGGAACTGTTCTACCGTATATTCAATATCATGGGGATAAATATTAATGCCGTTACAAATAATGACTTCCTTGCTACGCCCGCTAATATATAGTTGCTGATCGCGAATAAATCCTAAGTCCCCGGTTCTTAGATAATTTTTTTCATTTCCGATTATTTTTGCTTTAAAAATTTCTTCCGTAAGCTTCGGATTATTATAATATCCAAGGGCATTACTCTTACTGTGCAACCAAATTTCACCTTCAACCTCATCAGCACAGGCCATGTGAGTATTGGGATCAACAATACGAATCTCAACTTCCGAACATAATCCACAAGCCACATGCTTTTGGTGGCTCAACCAATGGGGCGTGTCGGTTTGTGTTACAAATAAAGTTGCCTCTGCTAGTCCGTAAGTAGGCTTTAATGCCTCTTTGCGAAGCCCCCATTTTTTAAAGGTTTCATAAAATTTCTCGAGAGTGGCCGCATGCACAGGCTCGGCTGCATTAATGACATTAATTAATGAACTTAAATCCACATCTCGATTATCCCATTGCGTACTCATAAATTCATAGGCAGCATTAGGACATTGAATTAATGTCGCTTTAGTGTCGGAAATCAGCTGTATAAAGGCATTAGGGTTAGTCATGAACGTAGTAGGGGCCATATAATAGCCCGGGTTTCCATGATACAAATTAGCCAAATAAGCACCAATCAACCCCATGTCATGATAATGAGGTAGCCAAGAAGCAACAATTTGCTGCGTTGGATTTTTTGTTAAAGTGGTGCCAATTAAATTTAAATTATGGAACAAATTTTCATGAGATATCATCACTCCTTTAGGTGCGCTGATGGACCCAGAAGTGTATTGTAAAAAAGCTATTTCTGGTAATTGGGCTGGTTTATCAAAGAGTTCACTCGGATATTGCTCCACTAGCGTTAACCAGGGAATGTCACATATCTCCTGTGTATCCAATGGATCGGAACTAATAATATATTGGGGATGGCACTCATTAAGAATGGGCAACAAACTAGTAAATTTTTTATTATTTCGCGGATGTTTTAAAGGGATGGGTATAATACCCAGTTGCAAACAGGCCAAAAAAGTTAAAATGAAATCCGTCCCTTTCGTAAATAATAATACAACTCTATCGCCACTTTGTAAGGAAGTTGATTCACTCAGAAAGGCACTGATTTGGTTTATTAAAGAGGACATTTCCTTATAATTGATGGTTTCAGTTATAAGCCCTTTTTGATTAGCCCAAGCCAAGGCTAACTGATTGGGTTTTGTTCTCGCATAACCATGAACTGCATCGGCTACAAAATCCATTTCTAACCTCTCTAAATTTCATTTCTTTTTTATAACGGTTTTATATTATGCTATAAGTCATTGCGGAGTCTAGAATTTGCCACTCATTCAATTTAAGCGCTATAATTCATCGTGATTTAGACGTTGATTTGCATAGTATTTTGCAAAAAATAATCTAATTAGGGACAAAATAACATGGCAATTCGGAAGATATGGATAACATCACTTATATTATTTTTTTGTATCGCACTATCTAGTTGTAAACAACCAAAACAGTCCTATCGAACAACAAGCTATGTAGAGTCTCAGCTTTTTTTTATATCGAGCCCCACTGGTGGCTATTTAAAAAAATTATTCGTTCAAGAAGGCCAAACTTTATCAAAAGAAGACAAAATTGTTACGCTTGAGGGGCAAAAAACGGTGACTGCGCCTGCCTCATCAACGGTTATTGATGTATTGTATCAACGTGATGAATACGTACCACCTAATAGCCCCATTGTTAGCCTATCACTTCCTGCTCAGATGCGTATTATATTTTATGTACCTGAAAATCAATTAGATAAACTTAGCTTGGGTAAAAACGTTTCCGTTCTATACCGCAATAAAAAATATCCCGTCAAAATTACTTCCATAAGCAATCGAGCAGAATACACGCCTGACGCTCTTTTTAGTGAAAAAAACAGATACAAACTAGTCTTTAAGATTAAAGCCAATCTAAGTTCTTCTCCATTGAAGAATTTATTAAAAATTGGTCAGCCTGTGGACGTAGATTATGAGTAACACATCAATTATTGACGTGTGTGGTCTGGAAAAGTCCTTTAATGGAATCAAAGCGGTTGTCGACTTAAGCTTACAAATCCCTTCGGGTATTATTTTTGGCTTTTTAGGCGCCAATGGCTGCGGTAAAACAACCAGTTTGCGCATGCTTAGTGGCTTGATAGTTGCCGATAAAGGGCAGGGCAGATGCCTTAATTTAGACTTATTTACCCAAACTAAATTGATTCAGGCACAAATTGGTTACATGCCACAACATTTTTGCCTCTATCAAAATTTAACCATTTTTGAAAACCTAGATTTCATAGCCAGGATTTTTGGCTTAAAAAACCGAAAAATGAGGCTAGCTGAGATCATTGAATTACTTGATTTAAAAGAAAAGCAACAACAAATTACCCGTACTTTGTCCGGAGGTTGGAAACAAAGGTTGGCTTTAGCCGCCGCATTGTTACATTGCCCACGGATTCTTTTGTTGGACGAACCTACTGCAGGCATCGATCCACAATCACGTTTGTTAATTTGGGATCACATTCAAGATCTTGTCAGCCAAGGGGTAACTGTTTTGTTAAGCACTCACTATATGGATGAAGCCGAACGATGTCATCAATTAGCCTATATGTCCTATGGCGAGATATTAGCTCGAGGATCAGCTAATGAAATAATCCAATCAACAGGATTGTATTCGTGGCGGATTAAGGGTAACAATTTAGCGGGTCTCAAGGTATTATTGGCAAAACAAAATTCAGCAATGCAACTTATTGAAAAGGGAAATGAAATTCGAATTAGCTCATTACAAAGCGATGCTCTTAAAAAATATGATCCCTTAATTTTTAATCAGTACGACATCGCGGAAACCGAAACTACCTTGGAAGATGCATTCATCTTTAAAATCCAACATGAAGGAAATAGAAAATGAAGAGAGGATTCTCGATTCATCGACTTTGGGCCATCATAAGGAAAGAATTTATATTAATGAAACGGGATCCTGCCACTATAGTTATCATGGCTATCCTGCCTTTAATATTAGTGTGTATAGCTGGTTATGCAGTTAATACTTATCCCAAAAAAGTTCCCACCGTCTTAATTAACTTTGATAACAGTGATGTAACACGAGAACTCATACGCGGAATGGAAAATACTGAGTATTTTTCATTTGTTGCCTCTACGAGCAGCACAGAGAAGGCTTACCATTGGTTGCGAAGCGGTGAAGCATTAATTGTACTTACCATTCCCCCTAATTTTACCGAAGCTTTACGTCGTCATGAAAACCCTGCTCTTTTACTAGAAGATGGCAGCATCGATGCCCTATCTACAGGTCGAGCGGTTATTGCTTTAGAAGGATTAAAGCAACACATTTTGCCCAAAGTATTCCCGGAATCACAACAAACAAAACAACAATTGCCCTCTTTCCAGATAGTGACCCATCGTCTCTATGATCCTGATCGTGTTACACAAGTCTTTGTCGTTCCTGGAATGATAGGTCTTGTGCTCATGTTAACCATGTTGATGATTACTGTCGTAATCGCTTTCAGGGATGTTCAGGGAGGCACGATTGAATATTTATTAGCATCACCTTCACGTCCATCTGAAATCCTCTTAGGTGAAATCCTTTCCTATATTATTATCGGCTTTGTGCAATTATCGCTTGGACTTATGTTGTCCTATTATTTATTTAATGTTCCCTTTATCGGGAGTCCCTGGTTATTATATTTATGTGCTTTGCCCTATATTATCGCAGAACTGTCATTAGGTTTAACTATTGCTACTTTTTGCTCTACTCAATTTGAAGCGGTTCAAATTGTAAATATATTTATAGCCTTTTCAGTCATATTAACCGGTTTTAACCTGCCAATTTTTGGCATGCCCGAATGGGCACAAACGGTTGGCCTATTTTTGCCATTAACGCATTTTTATAAAATTCTATTTGGCATCATGTTAAAAGGCGCCACTTTTAGCGAAATTTGGGCCAACTTATGGCCGCTTCTAATCTATGGTTTAGGCATGATTACTTTAGCTACAATTCGTTTTAAACGCCATTTTTCTTAAGGATTGAGGGTATAATAATGAAAAAAACAGTTTCTTTTTATTTGCGACACTATTTTTTTCATTGGCGCAAACCTGACGATACTCCGTTAAAAGGCTGGGATAATATACATTGGCGCAGTGTGATTGAATATCTCTTTTATCACTTGGGCGCCTTGTGCTTTATCTTTGTTGGGGTTAGTAAAGTTGCCTTTTACTCATTTTTATTTTTTGATATTTTACGCGCCTTTTGCGTTACCGTTTTATTGCATCGATATTTTACTCACCGCTGTTTTGAAACAACAAGAGGATGGCAATTCGTTTTTGGATTGTTCGCATTAACCCCCTTACAACGAGGCCCACTGTGGTGGGTATCTCATCATCGCCGCCATCACCAATATACGGATCTACCTGGAGATCCGCATACGCCAACCCAAGGATTTTTCTATAGTCATTTAGGTTGGTTGATGACCATTAATGATTCCGCTACCGACAAATCATACGTTAAAGATTGGCTGCGCTATCCAGAGTTAATTTGGCTTGATCGCTTAGAATGGTTAGCGCCTATAGTCTTAATGGGATTAGCCTACTTGTATGGGGAATTATTAAACCACTATTACCCAAGTTTAGGCACTAATGGCATGCAAATGCTGGTTTGGACCTTCTTTATTCCAACAGTACTGGTTCTTCATGGGAGTTGTATTGTGAACTCCATCTTACACAGCGCGGGTTATAGACGCTTTAATACCCCGGACAATTCGCGCAATATGTGGTTCCTTGCCATATTATCTTTGGGCGAAGGCTTTCATAATAATCACCACCGTCATCAACGCTCCTGTAAACAAGGTATCGGTTGGTGGGAAATTGATCTTTCTTACTATGTTATTAAGCTATTAGAACGATTGAAAATTATTTCAAATTTACGCTATTTTCCCGAATCAGTCGTTGTCGAAGGAAAGCATATAAAATGACTTCGGGTATTCCAAGATCTTTAGCAACCTGTCTGCCTCTAATTTTGAATATGGACGGTGGCAGTATTATGGCGCTAACGTCGATGCCATACCAAAAATGACATGCGAAGATACTGAGTCTTTTGGTAAATAACCACACATCCAAACTTTTCCATCATATACCGGACCATTAACGAATTCGAGATCAGG
>SCSO01000187.1 GCA_004297865.1 Legionella sp. | reverse complement strand
GCTTACTTTTTACTTCATTTACTTCTTAGCACTCAAAGGTCTTTCAAAGTGCCCACACAGTTTGTCTTCTATCTTTTTAATGAATCTGCCCCGAAGGCGTGTTGCGTATTCTACTGATTTAACCTTCTCTGTCAAACACTTTTTGCTGTTTTTTTAAAATATTTGCATTCTTTATCAAATATCCTCATTTTGCCTAAGTTGACTAGGTCTTAGGCATGAGGAATTGGTCAAAATATGTTAGTTCGAAGCATTCATGGTTGTAGGTAAACTAAGGTTAGAAATATCTGTCATGGTTAGATTACTAGCATTTACTCCCAAAGTACTAATTGCTTGAGCATTAGAAATAGGCGGAGCAGTCAAGTTGAAATTGCTTTTCACGATAAGATTATTGTTACTGTCTAGGATCTCAAGTGAAATCTGATCTCCGACTTTACACTTGCGTGCCGGTAAAGAGGCTAATTGGCCTGACATATCTAAAGGGGTAAATATACGCTGGCAAGGTGATTCATCATTAGCGTCTTTAACCACCCAGTTTGCTTGGAATAACCCTCTACTCGCAGCCCACTCTTGCAGAGACCTTGGATTTTCTAGTGCATTAACAAAATCCGCACTCGAAGTATGAAATAGCTTACTATCAAATAGGTTCACTATTTCCATTAGCGCGTCTTCCCGCCCCACTTCATAATTATATGCAAAAACATAGAATTTATTATTAGCTAATTTGAGTGGCTTTTGTTTAAACCCTTCAAGACCCAACCTAATTGACGAGAGTAGCTTGTTTCCTGAACTTTCTTTTCCATCACTAAATAGTAAAATATTATGATGATCCTCTGCTAGATTCAGTCTATTAAAAAAATGTAAAATGGTTTCATATAAATGAGTGTCACCTTCTGATTGTATTCTATTAATAGTATTAATTAGTTTTTCCAATTGCTTTTTAGTGAACGTTCCTAGGAAACGAGTCTCACGGGAAAAAATAGCAAGTTCAACCTGTGCCTCCGGTTGGAAAACAAACAATTGCTCCGCTAATTGGATTGCACTCTTTTTCAAATCAGGCAAGCTCTTGCGCATACTAGTACTAACGTCTAATACAAAATGGTAGGTAGGTGGAGCTGGAGGTGTAGGAACAAAAAAATAGGGGGTCACCTCTATTGTATTATCCGCTAATCTTTTCTGAGCGTAAAACATCGATTTTTTTAATTGTTGTAATCCCGAATTTAAAAAAACTAAAGGCAATTGATTTGCATTTAATCCCGTCACTTGAATGATAGGTGCTTCCAACTGTTTATCTTTAATATAAGTTTTAATATCTATAGATAATTTACCTTCCGCAGTCAATTTCATATGAGGAAAATTTAATGAATTGAATATAGGGACATACTGCACTGGTAAACTAATAGTTACTTCTCCCGTTTCTGGAGAAAAATAAAATTGCCCGGGCTTTTTTTTGATTAATGGAAAAAGGGCTCTACAACTTTCCTTGAACATTTCGAATTCTGTAGCATCTGAGCATTGAGCTGCCTCGATCTCATTTTCAATTATCGTTGCAAGATTAATCGTTTGCGGCGGGGTTGTACTCTCTAAGGTTTTAGTTAAACGGGTCGCAAAATGTTGCGCAGAACTTTCTGAAGTAAAACTAAATCCAAATAATCCTTCCACACTGCAAATTTTAACGTCGTTTAAATCCATTCCCTTGTCCGTTAAAAATTTTTCCATCGACTCACTACGAAATACATCATTATTAAGCACGCGCATACAGCCCTCTTCTTATTGTTTTTATTTGCGCCAAATATAAAATAGATGCGCATGACGGTCAAACAATTAACTTAACAAGGTTTTATTTCTTATAAAATAAAATTTTCTGCAGCCCTAGTACTTCCATTCATTTTTTGATACTCTTCGCTATTCAACTATGGTGGCTCTATTGGTTCCCTCGCGACGATAGATCGTGAACCCCGTCAGGCCCGGAAGGGAGCAGCGGTAACGATTGATTCGGGCGCCGAGGTGTGGCTCTTAGAGCTGCCACCAAATGTGAAACATGTATGAGCTACCTGGCACTTGCACGTAAATGGCGACCACGTACGTTTTCTCAACTGGTTGGCCAAGACCACATTAACAAGGCATTAATCAATGCGCTAAATCAACAGCGTTTGCATCATGCCTATCTTTTTACTGGAACCCGCGGCGTGGGGAAGACCAGTGTTGCTAGAATTTTAGCTAAAGCCCTTAATTGTGAGCAAGGTGTACGTGCAGAGCCCTGCCTGCAATGTGATGCCTGTATTTCCATTGAGCAAGGCCGATTTATCGATTTAATAGAAATTGATGGCGCGTCAAAAACTCGAGTTGAAGATACTCGCGAGCTTCTCGATAACGTGCAATATGCTGCCAGCCATGGTCGCTTTAAAATTTATTTAATTGACGAAGTTCATATGCTCTCGCAGCATAGTTTTAATGCCTTATTAAAAACCTTAGAAGAACCGCCAGCGCACGTGAAATTTATCCTAGCGACTACCGATCCGCAAAAATTACCTGTCACTGTATTATCGCGTTGTTTACAGTTCAATTTGCGTCATTTACCCCCTGAATTAATCGATAAACAATTACAACAGATTTTAAAAGATGAACAATTAGATTACGAAGAACCGGTTTTGAAGCTTTTAGCTCAAGCTGCTCGTGGTAGTATGCGCGATGCTTTAAGTCTCTTAGATCAAGCCATTACTAGCAGTAACGGGCGCCTACAAACTAGTGACGTTAAGTTACTTTTAGGGTACACCCAGCAAGATTATGCAGCCCAAGTTCTACAGGCCTTAGCCGCACAAAATGCTAATACAGTATTAGAGATCAGCCAACAAATCAGTACGGAAGGGGGGCATTTTCAATACGTTATCGATGAATTATTGAATTATTGCCACCAAATGACCTTATATCAATGCATTGGCGATCAAAACCCCTTGATTAGTCCTACCGCGGAAGTAAAGCAGTTAGCGGCACAATTTTCAGGGGAAGATATTCAATTATTCTATCAAATCGCTCTAAAAGGCCGCGAAGAAATCCATCTAGCTCCTACTTTGGCTATAGGATTTAACATGACCGTATTACGCATGTTAATGTTTAGACCTGTTCCTCAAGGATTAACCCCCCCCTTAATTGCTACTCAAGAAAAGCGAGAAGTAGCAAAACCAGTGGAATTACCAACTAATCCACCTGTACGCGTCGCTAAAGTGGAAACGGTAACACTACCCGAGGTCTCCGCAGAGTCTAAACCAGCAGCTTTACCCCCAGAAAATGTAAAAGAAGCCCCTCCACCTACACCTCCTAGTTCAAGGGATTGGGCAGCCGTTATTCCTCAATTGAAACTGACCGGTTTAGCACTTAATGCCATTGAAAACGCGGAATTTATTGATCAAGAAGGGCGTAATATCAATTTACGCGTAGCCAAAGGGCATCAATCCTTATTTACCCCGGCAACCTTGACTAAAATTGAGGGTGCATTGAGTAATTATTACCAAAACTCTATAAAAATCATCATCAAGAGTGAAGAAACTCACGCTTCACCCGCTCAGCAAAAGGAGCGAGCAACCCAACAAAAGCAGCAAAATGCCGAAGCTGCGCTGCAAAATGACCCTTTATTTCAACAATTACAACAAGAATTTTCGGCAGAATTGGTCAAAAATTCTATTGTACCACTAAAAGATAGCTTATAATTATATAGTACTAACTCAAACGAAGAGGCTGTAATGGGTAT
>SCSO01000520.1 GCA_004297865.1 Legionella sp. | reverse complement strand
AATTGCTTCAGCACAAGGATTTAATCAACAACATGGTAATATTTTTGCTCTAGAAGATATTCATGCAGAACAAAATCCTGACAAAAAGGAAGGCTTTTTAAACGAGCTTATGGAAAACTCTGATGATCCAGGCGGTATTTGGTTCGTAGGTGATGGTTTAAATGATTCACCCTGTGCGCGTATTGTCAGTAAACAAGGTGGCGTAAGTTGCGCAATGAATGCTGAAGATAAAGCAGCATTTTTTACGGATTTAAGTTTAAATGGTTCTTTGGATTATTTATTCGTACATCAACAATTAAATCAATTCGTGGAAAAAAACGTTTGGCAAAATCAATGGCTATTAGGTTACGGTGCCAGTGCCTTTTTACTATTTATTATTAGTTTTTCAATCACCGGCATCGCTATCTCGCCCTTGATTCCTATGGTGATTATGGTAGCGACTACCCTGATGACTACCTTTAACTCTACTCGCATCAAATATTCTATTGAGTATGCCCTAGAAAATAAAACCTCCTGGGTTAATCAATTCATGAACTCCGATATTTCTTTAGCATTACCAGTGGCGAGTACCTTTTCACTCCTTTTAGGCGTTTTAATTTCTACCATTTCCACTCAAGTCGTAAGCGTTCCTATTTTAAGTTTTGGTATGGGAATTACCGCAGGTTTATCCTCTGCCGGTATTATTGGTGCTGCAGTCTTGCTGGGAATATTTCTATTGACTGGGGCTATTTGTGTATTGCATGATTATTATTCATCCAGCGAAGAACATGATTTTGCCGAAGGAAATCAAAATGCGCCAGCTGAAATAAAGCAGGCTCCCTCACTACGTTCTAACCTAAACAGCTATGCCTTTAATCTGCTACACCACCAGGTAGATAGGTCTACTGCTGATGGTGATTTACCAGATGCTCACCAAGCAGGTACACCTGTAGGCCAACGTAGCCAGTTATTTTGAGGATAAGGTAAAGTCA
>SCSO01000186.1 GCA_004297865.1 Legionella sp. | reverse complement strand
AGAAGAACCCATAAAGAATTGGCTCCAGAATGAAGCAAAAAAAGAATTTCTTGCAAAATTTAACGCAGAATCTTTAACTGAATATACTGCTTGGGGCTGGATGGATTATATTGTGACTACCTTTTTTGAATGTTGTGATAAGAAATTTAAGTCTTGCGAAAAAAATGATCGAATAAAACAAGATTTAATTAACGACCTAGATAATAATTCTATTTTCTTAATAGACTTAGGCATTTTAAAGTTAGCTAAACATCAATCAAAGACTTATTCCCAAGCCTTAAGTATAGTCGGTAACTTATGTATGGACGCTCAAAAACAAAGTATCGATGAGAATGCCCAACCAGACGGTTTTTTTACTCCCAAATGATCTGAATCGTAGCTTTTTAAAAATTTAAGACCAATTCCTTATTGTAATCAATGAGGTCAGATTTCTGAGGTATCCCCACAAATTTTTTGTACTCTAGATCTCCCTTCTCCCTTCAAGGGAGAAGGTGCCCAGAGGGCGATGAGGGTAATAAAATTCAGCCCATTGCCGAGAGGTTGTCCTATAATTCGTGGGGATCCTTCAGGATCAGACTTGATTGATCTACTCTACCCGTAGCCATTAATTCGTTTATTTATTGCCTTAGATGTATATTATTGGAGATTCAAAACGTATTATCTAACCAAGTTAACTATTTTAGGTCATTCTGGTGTTTTCATCTTTATCCAATAAAAAATTGGTCATAGTGTTACTACTATTGCTTGTCGTGCTCTCGCTTATAGGCATCATCTCCTTAGGCACCAAAAAATCGCATGCATCTCCAGAGCTATCGAATGTGCATCAACAACTGGAAAAATTTGCCTCTATCTATAAGGAGGCGATTCAAAAACCCTGGCCAATATTAGCCCCCCAACAATTACTCAAAATGGGTATTTCTAGCCAAGATGTAGTAATGCTTCGCGAAAGGCTTCAGTTTACCGGTGATTTAGCGGTTTCAAGTGTAAATTATCCACTATTTGATAAAAAATTAGAGGAAGCCGTATTACTTTTCCAACATCGCCACGGGCTTATAGCCAACGGGCAGGTAACTAAGGAGACCTTAGCCGCTTTGAATGTTTCGCCAGAAAAAAGAATGAAACAGCTACAAGCTAATATAGAACGTTGGAAGCATTTCGAGCAGAAGCAAAGCCGTCGATATCTTTGGGTTAATATTCCAGACTATCATGCGCGTCTCATTGAAAATGAGCAAGTGAGTTTAATAGAGCGGGTAATTATAGGGAAGCCATCCAATCCCACACCGGAATTGTACTCGAAAATGACGGACATAATGCTTAATCCTTACTGGATTGTGCCTAAATCGATCGCTAAAAAAAATCTAATTCCCAAGGCTATAAACAACCCTTCTTATTTAGAGCAGCAAAATATTCGCGTGTTCTTAACGAGCACCCAAGAAGAAGTACCCTTAGCCCAAGTCGATTGGACGAATGTAGCCAATAATGTGCAGGATTACTTTTTTCGTCAAGAGCCGGGTCCACACAATCCCTTAGGACAAATTAAATTTAAAATAACCAATAAGAATTCGATTTATCTACATGACACCTCATCAAAACAATTGTTTGATGAGAGTCAACGCGCCTTAAGCTCAGGTTGCATACGCTTGCAAAATCCATTTTCACTGTTTGCGAAACTAGCAGAAGATAATCAATCGGTGAGCAAACAACAGTCTGATTTAAAGAGTATTTTAAAATCAGGAGAAACTTTAAGCATCAAATTAAATGAACCACTACCCGTTTATATAACCTATTTAACAGCCTGGGTAGACAACAAGGGTTTATTACATTTTGCGCAAGATGTTTATAATCGTGACGTTGGATAATTCATTTGTTTCTTCGTGAGATCAAAATCAATTTATTTAGCAACACTTAGGGGTTACCCATAGGGGGTCAAGCCTTGCTTTTTGCTATTTAGAAATTTAGAAGCAAATAGCAAGGCTTGACCCTCTAAATCTTTTACGAGGTTTTACAAAGAAGTTGCTCGCTTTATTTAGGCTCATTATTAATTGCGTATATATCATATTCGCAATATTTGATCGCCCGCTGGCTTCAAAAGATCGGTGCATTTTTTAATTTCTTGCCGTAAATACTTATCAACTTTTTCTCGGTGTGCCTCATTAAGAGATGGGTGAATTGGTAATGAGTCAATCAGAGAAAATTCTAAAGTGGTTACTTTTTCAAGGCTAACTAGAGATTTTATACGCTTAAAAAGCTGAAAATCACGACAATTTTTTATAGTTGGTTCATCTAGTAAAAATTTTAGCGTTATCATAACCTCATCATCACTGGCATCTCCAAGCATTATCATCGCATTTACAGCATCTTCAACAATTTTACTAACTGATTTCTTAACCTCTTC
>SCSO01000185.1 GCA_004297865.1 Legionella sp. | reverse complement strand
GCTTTGGAACATAACTGGTTATGAGTGTCATTTATTATTTATTGCATACTATGAATACCATAATAACTTGGGTCTGATTATCGCGTTAATAAGACTTAAGCTATTGATTTATATAACATAATACTATTAACATATATTATAGCTTATTTATGGCTTTCCATATAGCTCAAAGCAGCATCTGTTAAAAACGAAGAACGATTTTTAATCGTATGGCTTTTTGAATATAAATCAATCAAACTTAAAACACGTTCCGGCATTGTAATATTAACTCTTTTAGCTTTTCCTGATATAGAACTTAAATCTATATCTACAAACGCCCAAACTCCACCACTATAAGAAGTGTCCGCAATCCAATGATCTATAGAAGTCCCCACAGGAATAGATTCATTATCTATTAGTAATCCTTCTAGATGGCATTCAATAGCCTCTCTAACGCTATTTAATGCATCATCATATGTGCTTCCAGCAGAATAGCAACCTGGAATATCGGGTACCATGACACCAAAATCAGTATCAACATCTTTATGTATAACTACGGGATATCTCATCTTATATCCTCCTTTTTAATTCCTGCCTGCTTAAATATACTTAAAACCGTCTTTATGGGTAAATCCTTTTTGGGGTGGGGAATTGTCACCCTACCCTGCTTTGATGGGTGTTTGAATTGGCAATGACTACCCTTTTGGTGACATTTAACCCAACCATCGCGCTCAATTATTTTTATTATTTCAGCACTTTTCATATTTAATTATACACACCATACACACATTATGCAAATTTACTTAAATTTACTTAGAATTTTATCGTCTAAAATTTTCTCCAAGTCTTTAATAGATAATGATAATTTTTTGAAAATTCGTCATTTGGATCAGATAGATAAGAATGACCTAAAGGTGCATCCACGCCTGCGAGTAGATGACAAAATTAACCAATTGCCTTCAACAAAATATTTTTATATTGCTCTTTGCTAAACACAATAGGATTACACCCCGCAGCAGCGTCTTGTGTCGCCATTAAAGCTAATTGATCAACCTGAGTTTGATCAATCCCTATTTCTGCTAAAGTATGCTCAATCTGCAATTCCATACGTAACTGGAAAATCCAATCCATAAAGCCATCAAAGCCATTATTTAAAGATAAATAACCCGCTAAACGTGCAATCTTCTCTTCGATCACCGCACGATTAGCCAATAATACATAAGGCATTAAAATAGCATTTAAACGTCCATGATGCGCGTCATACAAAGCACCTAAAGGATGCGCCATAGCATGCATAGCCCCTAAACCACGTTGAAATGCCGTAGCACCCATAGCAGAAGCTACTAACATGTTAGTGCGCGCATGCAAATCACTCCCTTCATGATACGCGCGGATTAAATTATCTTTAATTAAACGAATACCTTCGAGAGCGATACCTTCGGCCATAGGATGATAGAAAGGTGCACAATACGCTTCCAGACAATGCGATAAAGCATCCATACCTGTAGCAGCCGTTAGTGCTTTAGGTAAACCTACTGTTAACTCAGGATCTAGAATCACTACCGAAGGCTGCATACGGGGATGAAAAATAATTTTTTTCACTTGCTCCGCAGTGTCAGTAATCACCGAAGCACGTCCCACCTCCGAACCAGTTCCAGCAGTCGTAGGTACAGCGACCACTGGAGCCATTCCTTCCACATTCACGCGAGTCCAGTTATCGCCAACGTCTTCAAAATCCCATAGTGGGCGGGTTTGTCCAACCATCAAGGCAACCGCTTTTGCAGCATCTAAACCAGAACCGCCGCCAAAAGCAATCACTCCATCATGTTTCCCTTTTTGATACGCTTGCACTCCAGCAGTCACATTTTCTCCGGTAGGATTGGTTTTAATCTGGCTGAATACCGCGACGGGTAAATCAGCTTGCTGACATTGCTTAACTATTTTTTCAACTAAGGGAGAAGCAGCCAAACCAGGATCGGTAATTAATAAAGGCGCGTGCATGCCTAACTCTTTACACACGGTAGCTAATTCTGCGATGCGTCCTGCACCCACACGAACACGCGTAGGATAATTCCAATTAGCGACTAAGGGTTGTTGATTCATCTTATTTATCCTTTAATTTTAATATGGAATGATTTGGGTCTGGTCAACGTTTCATAACCCACACGCGATAAGGTACATCCCCTACCCGAATTTTTAATACCCGTCCAAGCCAATTCTGGATCCAAATAATCACAACGATTAACAAAATAAGTACCGGTTTGAATTTGTTCTCCAATCGCCATACCCTTTTCAATGTCTTTTGTGAATACTGCTGCCGTTAAACCATAAGCACTATCATTCATGAGTCTTATCGCTTCTTCATCACTACTCACAGACATAATGCCCACTACCGGGCCAAAAGATTCTTCTGTCATAATTCGCATGTGATGATTCACTTGGGTTAACACTTGTGGTGCAATATAAGCACTACCCGCTTTATCCAAAGCAAAATCTTGTGGATTAATATGAGCCACAGCACCTTGCGCGATCGCTTCTTTAATTTGTCCACGAACAAAATCCGCTGCCGCAGCTCGCACCACTGGACCTAAAGTGGTTTGCGGATCATCCGAACGTCCTAAGGTGTACTGATTGACTAACTTCACAGCCTTTTGCACGAACTCTTCATAAACTGTTTGATGCACATAAATTCGTTCAATACCACAACAAGATTGTCCAGAATTAAAAAAAGCACCATCGATAGCAGTTTCCACCGCATAATCTATATCTGCATCCGCACGCACGTAGGCAGGATCTTTTCCACCTAACTCTAATCCCACCGGAATAAAACGTCCAGCAACGGCTTGTTCAACTTTTTCTCCTCCAGCAACCGAACCGGTGAAAGCAATGGAATTTATTTCAGGGGCAGCCATGAGCCTTTCTGCTGCATCATGGGTTAAATGCAAATAATGAAAAACGCCTGCTGGTAATTGCGCGTGTTTAAATGCCTCTGCAAAACGCTCAGCAACCAAAGGCGTTTGGGCTGAGTGTTTTAAAATAACAGTATTACCTGCCATGATGGCAGGAATGATCGCGTTAACTGCCGTTAAATAGGGATAATTCCACGGAGCGATCACCAGAACCACGCCTAAAGGTTCACGTTTAATGTAACGAATAAATCCGGTTTTTTCTGGTAGCTCTATGGTAGCTAATGAGGAGGCAGCGTTAGCAATCATGTAGCGCGCGCGTTCTTCAAAGCCTTTAATTTCACCTTGAGCATAACGAATAGGACGTCCCATTTGCCAACAGATTTCATTCGCGATGGCTTCTGTATTAGCCACTATATAATCCACTGCCGCGGTACAATATTCTGCACGTTCACTAACAGAAGCCAAGCGCCACAATTGTTGTGCGGTTTGCGTCTGGTACAAAGCATTATCTATTTCTAGCTCGGTAGCAAAAGGACGTTCGACATAGAGTGAATTGTCTATGGGAGAATAAGTTTTTAACGTTTGTAACATCTGTGTTCCTTAAATAATTTCGAAATAACGCTCAAGTTCCCAATCAGTGACATGCTTACGAAACTCGCGTTCTTCCCATTCCCGAGAAGCAGCAAAATGTTCTACAAAGTCATGACCAAATAAAGAACGTGCAGCCTTCGATGCTTTTAGATTTTGTGCAGCTTCCCATAAAGTACGGGGTAAAGCTAAATCTTGCGGATGTTGTTGCGTATAGGAGTTGCCTTTAATTTCCGTCGTAGGTTCTAATTCGTTTTCAATCCCATACAAACCAGAACCAATAGCAGCAGCTAAAGCAAGATAAGGATTCGCATCTGCCGATCCTAAGCGATACTCAACACGCTGTGACTTATCTGAGCCAGGGATGACCCGTAAAGCAGTGGTGCGATTTTCCACGCCCCAAGTCGCATCCGTAGGCGCCCAATAACCGGGAACCAAACGCGAATAACTATTTATCGTAGGCGAAAACATCGCCAATAATTCTGGCATTAAACGCTGCTGTCCTGCGAGAAAATGACGTTGGGTTGAACTCATGTGATAAGGTTGGCTGGCATCATAAAAAGCGGAAGACCCATTGTTTTGATTTCTTAGCGACATATGAATATGTCCACTTTGCCCAGGATATTGCGCGGACCATTTCGCCATAAACGTGGCCATTTTATTATTACGTTGCGCCAAAACTTTCATAAAAGTTTTAAATAGAGCGGCTTTATCGCCTGCTTCTTGAGCATAATCCACTGTCAAAGCTGCTTCCAAAACGCCCGGGCCAGTTTCGGTGTGTAAACCTTCAATGGGAAAATCCATGATTTCGGACATGTTTAAAATTTGATGATAAAATTCTGCATGCACTGTGTTACGCAGGATTGAATAACCAAAATTATCTGGAGTTAGCGGTTTTAAATTACGGAAACCTTTAGCACGAATGCTTTCGGGTGTTTCATCAAAAACAAAGAATTCATATTCCAAAGCGGCAAACACATCAAAGCCTAGGGACGCTGCGCGATCTATAACACGACGAAGCAATGCTCGTGGGCAAATAGCTTCCGCTTTTTCAGTAAACTCGGCGAGAAATAATAATTGATTTTCTTCAAACACCAACTCGCGGCAACTCGAAGGAACAATACGCACGCTTGCGTCAGGATAGCCAGTATGCCAGCCGGTATATTTCGCATTATCATAAAGTTTGTCATTTAAATCCCAGCCTAAAATGACATCACAAAACGCAAAACCATTTTTTAGAGACGAAAAAAATTTTTCGCGACTCATGTATTTACCCAACATCACGCCATCCACATCAAAGAGCCCTACCTTGACATGAGTCAATTGTCTCTCTTCGACTATACGAATTGCATCTTCGACGGTTTTGACCTTTCGTGGATCTAACATAACACATCCTTTGGTTTAAAAATGATTATTGAATTTGTAAACGCGACAACATTCCCTTTTCGATCCAACCTTTTAAGAAAGACGCCGCTCGCATTCCTACTTCTTCTGAATCAAGCCAATGACAGAGTCCTTCACACAATTCACCGAAGGACAACCCTTGAAGCACAGCATCCAAAGCCCAAGCTTCTTCTTCACCCAAGCTATAGAAGTGAGTCACATAATCAGGCATGCGCCATAAAACCCAAGAGGTAGCGTGAGCGTTATGTAGAAGTTCAGGAACAGGTTCTTTTTTTGCTAAGGCTTGCCATAGAGCAAAAACATTCCAACAATAATTCATCCTTTGCAAAGAAGGATGGACAACAAATTGCAAACCAGGCCATGCCTCTATAGGGACTGCTGCCATTTGAGTAATACTGATGCGCTCTGCATCTGCCGCATCAAATGCTAAACCCATTTTCCATTCCAAGTCAGCAAATTCTGTTAGATAGGCTTCCTTGTGGTGCTTGAGAAAATCCGCTAAACCATCGCCATACCATCGAATCGAACGATAGGTGGAAGGATGCGTAGCAATGTAATCTGCGCAAATGGTATTAAATTTTTCTGCTCCCAAATGCGAACACAGCAATGGAAAATTACTATTTAAACATTCAAGCAAACGCAGTTGATAGGCATCGCGATAAATTTGCAAACGCACATCAACAGAAACTGATTCCGTTTCCACAATAGCATCGTTAATTTGCGATTGCCCATGAAGAATAAACTCTTGAAATTGCTCTTGCAGTTGCAACAAATCGGTCATGCCATCACCTCTTCGGTTAACACGCGTTGCGCAATGACTTTTGCCTGTTGCATTTCCGCAAGCAGCTCAGCAAAAGGAGGTAGTTGATCATCTCTTTCAATCATTGTTGAAATAGGACCAAATCGTTTAATGCTTGCGGCATATAGATCCCACACTTCTGCAACAACCGGCGCATCATGAGTATCGATAATGTAATTTCCATGATGGTTATGCCCGGCCAAGTGAATTTGCACAATACGATCTGTTGGTAAGGCGCGTAAATAATCTAGGGGATTAAATTGATGATTAACGGAACTCACGTAAATATTATTGACGTCTAATAAAATGTAACAACCCGCTTGTTTAACTATTTCTACTAGAAAATCCCACTCACTCATTTCTGATTGTTGGTAGGTGAGGTAACTGGAGACATTTTCTAATACTAAGGGTCGCGCAAGATAATCTTGAATAAACTGAATCCGACTAACGATGTGTGCAATAGCCTCGCGGGTGTAAGGCAGCGGAAGCAGATCGTGAACGTTATTTCCGTCCACACCTGTCCAACATAAATGGTCAGAGATCCAAACTGGCTCAACCCGAGCAGCTAAGGCTTTTAATTGCTGTAAATAATTCATATCGAGGACATCGGTACTTCCTATAGACATAGAAACACCGTGCATGACGATGGGATAATGTTCACGAACTTTATCTAAGAAGTAGAGTGGTTTCCCTCCAGGGATTAGATAATTTTCGGTGAGAATTTCAAACCAATCAACTGGCGGTTTATTGGCAAGTATTTCTTCATAATAGTCAGGACGCAATCCTAGACCAAAGCCAAGATAAGGCATTTTTTGCAAGTTTGTACTGCGAGGAACATCCATATTTAACCTAATAATCAATGAAACCAGGCATGGAATCCATGCCTGGAGTAAATCTACAAGTCGAAGGCATTACTCTGCAACAGTACCACCAGCCTTTTCGCAATCCTCTTTAGTCATTTCTGCAACGCCTTTGCCTTTGCAAGAGTTTTGACCTTTGCATGAGTTGTCAGCGGTTTTGCAAGTGCTTTGGCCTTTACACGCGTTACCACCTTGGCATTGAACCATCGGAGTAGCAGACACTTGCACTGCAAAAGCAGGAGCCAAAGCAAACATAGAAGCAGCACCTACGGCAAGAACAGCACCAGTCATTTGTAATTTGTTCATTTAAATTCCCTATTAAATTTTAAATTGATTGAGGGGGGAAACCCCTGGCAATAGTAATGATTTCATTCCACGCTTGTCAAATCCTTTTCCTTCCAGACCGTAGCCTGTATTACGACTTCGTCTAATACAGCCTATGTCTTAAATGTCCATTATTTACTCATGGTTTATTATTATACAAATTTCTGTCAATATAGAAAAGCTTGTACACCAACAGACAAGGAGACAGTCATGAGTGGATGTAAATTAAGTCCAGTAGGAATGGGTCTAGCGATAGGCGTTTTTTGGGGACTCTATTTATTAGTCATGGGACTGTTAGGTACTTATTATGCATATGGTCACCCGTTCATTTCTGCGGTAGGTACTGTTTATATTGGGTATGAACCCTCTTTAAAGGGAAGCTTCATCGGTGCTTTGATTGGCTTGGTGGATGGTTTCTTAGATGGTTTTGTTGTTGCTTGGTTATATAACCGTTTCCGTTGTGGCCGTTGTGATTGCTGTGCCCCTAAGGTATAAGCTTAAGCCCTACTGTCATTGCTCATCACAGTAGGGCTTTTTTTATTGACGTACAATTAAATGATTGACTACTGTTTGCACCCCAGGAACTTGGCCTGCAATTTGTTCAGCTACATCACTTTGACGAATTTTCTTCACATAGCCACTCAATACTACTTCATGTTGATTACTCTCCACATGGATTTTGCCCAAGACCGGGTCACCAGTACCCATTAAAGCGCCTTCTACTGATTGATTTAAAGTAACACCGGTAGGGTTAGGAGAAAATAAAGGACCCATAGTATGCGTAGAAGAACATCCCATCAACAACACGAATAATGTCCCGAGAATGCCTATTTTCATCTGATTATTTTGCATATGGATCTCCGAAATGAGTTGAGCAGCATGATTAAAAAATAATTTATACAAGCACTACATAAAATAATACAGCAAAAAAATGAAACATACTGCCCGCTAAAACAAACAAATGCCACATCATGTGACTGAATTTTAGTCTTTCCCATACATAAAAAATGACACCAACAGTATAACATAAACCTCCAGCGACCATACACTCCAATCCTGGCCAAGGTAAATTTTGATAAATAGGTTTAATTGCAACGACTGCTAACCACCCCATCAAGAGGTAAATCACCGTTGATAACACTGCAAACTTGTGCACAAAAAACATTTTAAAGACCACCCCAAACACCGCCAAAGACCAGATGATGGTAAATAAGGTCCAGCCCCAAGGTCCACGCAAAGTGATTAACATAAAAGGAGTGTAACTTCCGGCAATTAATAAATAGATGGAAGCATGATCAATAATACGGAATAAATGTTTGAGTTTAGGATCATTAAGACTGTGATAAATGGTGGAGCTCAGATACATAAAGAATAAAGTGCTACCAAAAACGATGCTAGAAATGAGTTTAGTTAAATCATTTTGTTTGGCACAGTAAAAAATCATCAAGCTAATGCCAACCAAACTTAATAAGGCACCCATTGCATGAGTGGTCGCATTACCAATTTCCTCACCTCGGGTTTGCACCTTGCTTTCTTTAATCCATTTCATGTCTATCTCATTTAAACTGATAATTGGTTAATAGTAACACAACTGTCGCAATGGAGTAACTGGCGTAGACAGTGGTATACTGAATTTAAAAAAGTGATCAATGAGAGATTGAGAGAAAATCCATGGATAAAGACTACTACAAGATTATGGGGGTTAGCCAGGATGCTTCTGAAAAAGACATCAAAACAGCCTACCGTAAATTAGCACGAAAATACCATCCTGATATTAGTAAAGAATCTAATGCAGAAGAACGCTTTAAAGAAATGGGTGAAGCCTATGAAGTACTAAGAGATCCCAAGAAGCGTGCAGAGTATGATCAATACCTCAAAAACAAAGATTTTCAGCAACGTACTTATCAAGATTCTGGCTTTAATGGGCGTAACTATCAGCAACAGGCTCATCCTGAATTCGATGCCGATTTTTTTGAGTCCATCTTTGGCCATGCACGACATAAACCCCA
>SCSO01000184.1 GCA_004297865.1 Legionella sp. | reverse complement strand
TCTTTGTTCCACAGCCCTTTTACATTTAATAATTAAAGTTTCTACCACCGCCTGTTGAAAGGCTTTAGCAATTTGCGCGCGGTGATTATCATCTTGTGGACAAGCATTCCAGGTTGTCCAAGCATGAGTTTTCAAACCACTGAAACTAAAATCCAAACCGGGCCTATTCGTCATAGGTCGGGGAAACCGATAAGCCGTTTCAACACATTCATCCGCAAGTGCCGCAAGCTTAGCGCCACCAGGATAAGGAATCCCCATCAATTTAGCCGTCTTATCAAAAGCCTCACCTACAGCATCATCCAAGGTATCTCCCAGCAATTCATACTGTCCTAAAGCTTGCACTTCAATCAATTGACAATGCCCACCGGAAACCAATAAAGCTAGAAAGGGAAACTCTAAACTAGGCGTTTCCATTTTCGCAGCTAACACATGTGCTTCAAGATGATGAATCGCTAAGGCTGGAATATTTAAGGAATAAGCTAAACTTTTAGCAAAACAAGACCCTACCAATAAAGCCCCTATTAAACCAGGACCTGCGGTATAAGCTATGCCTTCTAAAGCATGAATGGGCAGTTTCGCTTGCTCTAAAGCTTGGTCAACTAGAGTGCTGATGTGAGTAATATGGTCGCGAGAAGCCAATTCAGGGACTACCCCACCGTGTAGAGCATGCGATTGCGTGTGCAATGCATGAGCTAGTAGTCCTCGTTTGGCGTCATATATAGCTACCCCTGTGTCGTCACAGGAGGATTCAATCCCTAAGACTAGCATTCTTAGGAATACGTACGTTTATAAATCAGATGATTAACTGAAGGCGACGTTTGAACCTCACAAGTAGAACCTGAACTCGTTGCCACTGGAACCACAAAGGTCGCATAGCTAGGAGTTCCCGTATAGGAGATATCTTGCGTATTAAGATAAAAATCACAACCATATCCAGGGTTTTCTTCATAATGAATACGCTGAATACCTTCTTGCTCAGGTTGATCCATATTAAAAATCACTGATCCATAAGGAGGAATATTTAAAGCAGACTGGGGAATCAACGTAGACGTCGTGCTTAACCACTCTTGACTCTGATTATTTATGGTAAAGTGCAGCTGGTTTTGAGCACTAACGACCGCTTGCACGCCCTGGTGAGCTTGTGCACTCAGCGAAAATAATAAGGTTGAAACGAGAATTGCTTTATTTTTCATTACAAAATTCCAAATCAGTTGTTATTTATGGCAACAGATAGTACTATATTCTTCCTTGGTGAGCAATTAAAAAATGAATTTAAGATTAAGCCTTGACGAATGCTTAATCTAGCACTAGAATCACCCACCTATTGAGATCAAATAACCAGAGGACTAGTTAAGAATGCCTACAGTTCGTGTGAAAGAAGGCGAAAACCCCGAATATGCACTGCGCCGTTTCAAGCGCTCTTGTGAAAAAGCCGGTACTTTAACCGAATTACGACGCCGCGAGTTTTACGAAAAGCCAACTGCTGAGCGTAAACGTAAACAAGCTGCTGCTGTTAAACGTCACTTAAAGAAAATTTCTCGTGACACTACTGTTCGTCACGGTAGAAAAAAGCGCCGTAAGTAAATTCTAGCTTCACTGTTGTCTTTTACAGTGAATGGTCACACTTGAGACCTCTTAAGTAATTGTACCAAGGTCACATTTATGTGGCCTTTTGGTTTTTAAGGAAAAATAATAATGACCATCAAAGAACAAATCAATAATGATGTCAAAGATGCGATGCGCGCTAAAGACAAAGAGCGGCTAACGACTCTGCGTTTAATTACTTCCGCCATCAAACAAATCGAAGTAGATGAGCGCATTGAAGTGGGTGAAGAGCGTTTATTGGCTATTTTGGATAAAATGACCAAACAGCGTAAAGAATCCATTGCTCAATTTGAAAAGGCCAATCGACAAGATTTAGTAGCGCAAGAGCAATTTGAGCTTTCTGTGATCGCCCAATACATGCCAGAACAATTATCTGCTGCTGAAATTGAGCAATTAATCAGTGCGGCAATGAGCGAAACCGGTGCTAGCAAGATGGCCGACATGGGTAAAGTCATGGGTCTGATTCGTCCTAAAGTCCAAGGCCGTGCAGACATGACTGAGGTCAGTGCACTTATCAAGGCGAAATTAAATTAAGGAAATAATATGTCTGGCTTGATCCCACAGCCATTCATTGATGATCTACTTCAACGTACTGATTTGGTGGAGTTGATCGATGGCTTTGTCCCTCTGAAAAAAAGAGGGAATAGCTTTATTGCCTGCTGCCCCTTCCACAATGAAAAATCACCTTCTTTTAATGTAGTCGCCAAAAAACAGTTTTACCATTGCTTTGGTTGTGGCGCATCCGGCAATGCCATTAGTTTCATAATGAACTATATGAATCAAGGCTTCACTGAAGCTGTTGATACCTTAGCCTCGCGTTTAGGGCTCACTGTTCCCCGCGATGGCCAATCAGAAAAAAACAACGCCTCGCAAGATCTATATAAGCTCTTAGCGGAAGTTAGTAGTTTTTATCAAAAAAAATTAAAGCTGGAAGGTCAAGTTGCAGTAGATTATTTGCGCTCTCGCGGCTTAAGTGGAGAAATTGCGAAACTCTACCAACTAGGTTTCGCTCCCGAAGGCTGGCACACGCTGGAAAAAACTTTTGCTGCGCATCAACGTGACCTCATTGCGACCGGCATGTTAATCAAAAACGATGATGGCAAAATTTATGACCGCTACCGCAATCGGGTGATGTTCCCCATTCATGATCGCCATGGCCGCATCATAGGTTTTGGTGGACGGGTTTTGGATGCAGAACAAAAACCAAAATATTTGAATTCACCCGAAACGGTTATTTTCCAAAAAAGCCGGGAATTGTATGGGTTACACCAAATTCTCAATCAGAAAAAAGCCATAGAAAATATTATTATTGTTGAAGGCTATATGGATGTCATTGCCCTAGCCCAACACGGTATATTTAATGCTGTCGCTACCTTAGGCACAGCAACGAGTACTTTTCATATTCAATTATTAGCCAAACATACTCAACATTTAATTTTCTGTTTCGATGGAGATAACGCAGGCCGCCAAGCCGCCTGGCGTGGGGTTGAAAGTAGTTTAGCGCATTTAAATGCCGGCTTAGATGCCAGCTTTATCTTCCTTCCTGAAGGCCAGGATCCGGACAGTTTAGTGCGTTTAGAAGGTAAAGACGCCTTTTTAACCCGTTTACAGGGCGCAACCTCTTTACACCGCTTTTTCTTTGATACCTTAGCGAAAGACATTAATTTACAAAATCCAGCCGGCAAAACTCAACTCATTAATGCAGCAAAACCTTATTTACAGAAAATGAGCGAAGGCTCTTATAAACAGCTGTTAATTGATGATTTAGCGCGCATAACTCACATCGATAATCATCGCTTAAATCAGTTAATCCTAGATACGGCTGAAATAAAACCCTTAGAAACAGCCAATACTATTGCCCGCACGCCGGTCCGTATTGCTATAGCCCTACTCTTACAAAATCCTGAAATTTACTCTCAAAGCATCCAAGAAATTAATCCACAACTCTTAGATGAAAAAGATCATTACATTTTATTGCATATTTTGCAGCAATTAGCGCACAATCCCCAGGCTAACACTGCAAATCTGATTGAGGCATGGCGTAATAGCGCTTATTTCGATTCTATTAACCAATTTGCCTCTTGGGATCATCAGGTACCCGAACAAGAATTAATTAAAGAATTTATTGATATCGTCTTATTTTTACAAAAACAAAATCGCGATGCCAAAATTCGTGAATTGATAGATAAATCAAGGTTACAAGGCTTAACTGAAGTCGAAAAATTACAACTTCAACTCATGTTAAAAGAGCGACATGTGACCAGTTGATCCTTGACGAAGTTCCCCTTTTTTTATACTTTGTACCTATACTTGTTGTGAGGGCGAATCCACGAAATAATTTTAAGCGCGTTGATGTAAATAGTGGCAAAAATTGGGTTTTGAAAAATAAAAAATTGAAGGACTGGTATGTTGAGGCAAGCCGGTTTATAATCAACACCTTTTTTGTATTTTCTAATTGTTCCGTTAAGAAGTGTCTAAAACATGAGTGATCAAGAACAGAGCTTTCAGATAACGAAAGTTATCAGTTTGGGGAATGAACAGCGCTATTTGACCTATAGTCAAATTAACGATTTACTTCCCAACATCGTCGATACAGAACATTTCGATGTCATTATTAGCATGCTTGAAGGCATGAATATCAAGGTGTACGAGCAACCTCCTAGTGATGATGAATTGGCACTTTTACTGAGTACAGAAGAAGTCCCCGATATCGAAGAAGCAGCCATGGTATTGGCTTCCGTGGACAAAGAAACTGGGCGTACCACTGACCCTGTTCGTATGTACATGCGTGAAATGGGTACAGTTGAATTATTGACCCGTGAAGGCGAAATACGTATTGCTAAACGTATTGAGGAAGGCATTTATCAAGTCCTCAGATCCTTGGCTCATTATCCAGAAACCGTACAACTCGTTCTTGATGATTATGAACGTTTCCTTGGTGAAGAAATTCGTCTTAATGAAATCATTAGTGGTTTTGCTGACTCTGATGAGGAAATCGCCCCTGCCGCCAATATTGGCTCTATGCTGGATGATGAGCAACAAGATGAAGTGATCATCCAAGCCAGACCTGTCGTCACTGATGAAGAAGATGAAGATGGTGAAGGCGAAGGTGGTTTAGCTGAGGTCGATGATGGTCCAAACCCAGAAATCGCTAAAGGTTACTTTGACGAACTTCGTGAGAATTTCAATTCTGCTATGGATGCTCTAAGAGAGCACGGCAGAACAAATCCCAAAACCATTGAATTACTCGACAAAATGTCGGATTCCTTCTTAAAGCTCAAATTGACTT
>SCSO01000183.1 GCA_004297865.1 Legionella sp. | reverse complement strand
TAGATATGGATGAAAGTTTTTTATATCGCAGCATTAATGAGGGATTTTCCGGCGGCGAGAAGAAGCGTAATGAAATTGTGCAAATGGCTGCTTTAGAACCTAAATTAGCGATTCTTGATGAGACGGATTCTGGTTTAGATATTGATGCATTGCGCGTGATCTCGGAAGGTGTGAATGCCATGCGTTCACCAGAGCGTTCTATTATTTTAGTAACGCACTACCAACGTTTATTAGATTATATTCAACCAGATTTTATTCATGTCTTAGTCAATGGTCGTATTATTAAATCCGGAGATAAATCATTGGCACTAGAGTTGGAAGAGAAGGGCTATAGCTGGCTTGAGGAAACGGAGCAGTTATGAGCGAAGTCATCGAGTTTTATGAGCAACAGGCAAAAAAAAATCAATCGAATGTATCTTGGCTTGCTCAAATTCAAAATCAAGCACGTGAGCAACTCACGCGCAGAGGTTTTCCTGTACGTCATGATGAAGAATGGAAATACACTTTAGTTGATGCTTTTACTAAGCAAACTTTTGCTGAACCACAAGAATCACAAACACCGAGCTATACTTCTGATATACCAGTGAAGGCACAAATTCAACTGATTAATGGGCAAATCATTGGCCTTGAACATTTGCGGTTACCTCAAGGTGTTTTAGTCATGCCTTTAGCGCAAGCTTTAAAAGAGCATCCGGATTTATTGCAAGCTCATTTAGGAAAAATTTTAGAAAACGAACATGCATTTCATGCTTTGAATACCGCCATGATTGGTTGCGGTATCTTCATTTATATTCCAAAGAAAGTGTGCATAGATGATCCGATTGCTTTAATCCATTATCAAGATCAAGCGAACCAAGCGGTATACCTTCGTCATGTCATTATTGCCGAACAAGAAAGCATGGCGACTATTGTTGAAGAGTATCGTGGGCAAGAGCAACAAGTATATGCCACGAATGTAGTCACCGAAATTTTTATGGCTAAACTGGCGCAATTAAATCATTACAAAATTCAATGTGAAAGCAAAGAAGCTTTTCACATGGGACATGTGGCGGTTAAACAAGCGGCTTATAGTGATTTAACCAGTCATTCATTAAGTTTGGGTGGGAAATTGGTGCGTAGTGATTTAAGTATTTATCTTCAAGAAGAATTCGCTCGCTGTTTAATGAACGGTATTTATGCCCCAGCTGAAGGCCAGCATATTGATCATCACACAACGGTGCATCATCTCGTGCCGAATTGTCAAAGTGATCAAGATTATAAAGGTATTTTAAAAGGTCGTTCACGCGCAGTATTTAATGGCAAAGTGAAAGTGGCGAAAGACGCACAACATACTGATGCGCAGCAACAGAATAAAAATCTTCTCCTTTCAGCCAATGCGGAAATCAATACCAAACCACAGTTGGAAATTTTTGCGCATGATGTGATTTGCTCTCATGGCGCCACCGTTGGGCAACTAGATGAAGAAGCACTTTTTTATTTGGCCACCCGTGGTATCGATAGAGTGGAAGCCTCGCATTATCTTATTCATGCCTTTGCTAATGATAATTTACGCCGTATTCCTCAGCCTGAGTTGGCGGGATGGATGGGACAATTGCTAACAGAACAGGTAGGGTAAAGGATGAGTATTTTAGACATAAATCGCCTACGCCAAGATTTTCCTATTCTGCATCAAACAGTCAATGGTCAGGAATTAATTTATTTTGATAATGCTGCCACGACGCAAAAACCTAAATCGGTGATTAAGACCTTGAGTGATTATTATGAGCAAGATAATGCCAATGTTCATCGTGGGGTCCATTATCTCAGTGTGCGCGCTACCGATTTATATGAAAAAGCTCGGGAAAAGGTTAAAACGTTTTTAAATGCTCATTCTACGAAAGAATGTATTTTTGTTCGCGGCACGACGGAAGCGATCAATTTAGTCGCGCAAAGTTATGTGGCTCCTATTCTGCAACCTGGCGATGAGATTTTAATTACTCATATGGAGCATCATTCCAATATCGTGCCTTGGCAAATGATTTGCAAACAAAAGGGTGCGCATTTGCAAGTGGCTCCCATTTCTTTAAACGGGGAAGTGCTTTTAGAAGAGTTTGCCAAAAAGCTTTCTAAAAAAACTAAATTTGTTTCTCTGAATTATGTATCTAATGCTTTGGGTACTATTAATCCTGTTAAAAAGATGATTGAAATGGCGCATGCAGTAGGCGCAAAAGTGTTGTTGGACGGTGCACAAGCTTCGGCCCATTTACCCATAGATGTTCAAGATTTAAATTGTGATTTCTATGCGCTTTCGGGGCATAAAATGTATGGACCGACCGGCATAGGAGTGCTCTGGGGTAGGGAAGAATTATTAGCCAATATGCCTCCTTATCAAGGAGGGGGTGAAATGATTGCTTACGTCACTTTTGAACACAGCGAATACGCTGGTCTTCCGCAAAAATTTGAAGCAGGTACACCTAATATTGGCGGTGCCATCGGTTTAGGTGCTGCTATGGATTATTTGCACGCTTTAGATTTAGCAGCGATCACCGCTTATGAAGCGGATTTATTGGATTATGCAACCACTGCTTTAGAATCGATTAGGGATTTTAGGATCATTGGTACGGCACAACATAAAGTTCCAGTCCTTTCTTTTGTGCATGACAAAATTCATGCGCATGACATTGGTACGATTTTAGATCATGACGGCATTGCTATTCGCAGTGGCCATCATTGCGCTATGCCCTTAATGGATTTTTATCAGGTGCCTGCGACATCTCGTATTTCTATGTCTTTTTATAATACTCGTGAAGAAATTGATCGCTGTATGAACGCATTAGTTAAAGTGAAAGAGGTGTTTGCATGAGTATGGATTTGCGCGAACTGTATCAAGAGATCATCATCGATCATAATCGTGATCCACGGAATCATCATGCCATGGACGATGCAACGTCTCAGGCTAATGGTTTTAATCCTCTTTGCGGTGACAAATTAACGGTCTATGTCAAAATTGCTAATGATGCAATTACGGATTTGAGTTTTGTCGGTTGTGGTTGTGCGATTTCTCAGGCATCAGCGTCTTTAATGACAGAAGCTTTATGTGGAAAAACGGTGACCGAGGCGCATGATTTATTTCATCGCTTTCATCAAATGTTGACGCAACAAGATGATTTAGATCCCGCGTCTTTGGAAAAGTTGGCAGTTATGGCGGGCGTAAGAGCTTTTCCAGCACGGGTTAAATGTGCCACTTTAGCTTGGCATACTATGGAAGCAGCATTAAACAAAGAAAAAGAAACCGTCAAAACCGAGTAATTAGCTAGAGTAGAGGCACCCATGTTTGGCTTTAAGAAAAAACAGGACAGTGAAGTTTTGAAAGAAGCGGTGATAAGCGCACTGAAGGGTGTGTTTGATCCAGAAATTCCGGTCAATATTTATGATTTGGGTTTGATTTATGATGTGATCATTGATGAGAAGAATCACGTCGATGTGAAAATGACCTTAACAACTCCGGGTTGTCCGGTAGCGCAAACTTTTCCTGGAACGGTGGAGCAAGCTGTTAATCAGGTTGAGGGTGTCAGCGATTGTACAGTCGAGTTGGTTTGGGAACCGCCGTGGTCGCAAGACAGAATGACTGAAGCGGCACGTTTGGAATTGGGAATTTTTTATTAATCATGTCTGAGTTGTCTTGGCAACCTTCTGCCTCTATTGAATTATTAAAACAGCGTGCACAATACCTTGCAAGAATTCGACAGTTTTTCAGTGAGCGCGGTTATCTAGAAGTTGAAACGCCGATTATGGGGCGTTATGGTAGTACAGATGTTTATTTAAGTAATATTAAAGCGCAATTTCGTGGTCAAACCTATTCTTTGCAAACCTCTCCTGAATATCATATGAAACGGCTTTTGGCTGCCGGTAGTGGGCCTATTTTTCAATTGGCTCGGG
>SCSO01000182.1 GCA_004297865.1 Legionella sp. | reverse complement strand
ATGAAGTAGAGCATGTGGACCCCTTTATTTTCCTCGATGACGGCCTGATCGAAGGCGAGCTACCAGAGAGCTTTGCTAAACATCCCCATACAGGCCTGACCGCGGTGACTTATTTATTAGAAGGCACTGCCCATGCCTGGGATAATCAACACGGCAATACTCCCGATTTAAATCGTGCTGGTGGGGTTTATTGTATAAATTCTGGCCGAGGCGTAGTCCATGGCGAAGCGCCAATAGCGGGGGTGCGCAAATTAAGAACTTTGCAGCTGTGGTTTAATCCTAATATTTATAAAGATCTACTGCCCCAAGCGCATTATCAACTATTCCAACCTGATGAATTGCCGGTTTACCAAGATGAAAAGATGTGGGCAAAGGTCATTATTGGGAAAGGCTTTAATTTAACCTCACCGGTGCAAACCAGCTGGCCTATACAATACCAGCATTTTAAATTAGCTCCCGGAAAAGAACACCAACTGGAAATCAATGATAAAGACTGGCAAGGCTTTATTTATACCGTGAAAGGCAAAGGACATTTCGGCACTAATAACGTGCTAGCTAAGGCACAAGATTTACTAATTCTAGGTGCCGAGCCTAGCATCACCCTTAGCGTTAAAAATGAGTGCGAAGACACTTTAGAATTTGTTATCGCCGCCGGACAACCCCACCATAAGCCTTTTGTAAAACTATTAGGCCATGGCGGGGCTTTAATTGCAGCTAGCGAAGAGCAAGCTCGAGCCTCAATGAAACAATACGAAGCGGATCCTGAGCATTTTGGGCAATAGCCTTAATTCAAGCCTAACTCCGTGATAAAGGCTATACCTAATTGCGTGAAATGCACCATATGTTCTAAATTGAGAATATTCAAACTATCCCCAGAAGTATGGATATAAGGATTATCATCATCTAAAGTCGTGGCTGAAGGATAAGTGGCTTTAAATCCTTTATCATGCCAATTGACATGATCGCTGCATCCGTAACCGCATTCGGTGTAATCCACTGGTATTTTAACGTAATGAGTTAATAAATCGGCGGTAAATTGGGTTAGTCCTGAATCCACATAATCTTTTAACAACCAAATGGTTTGGTTTTTAGGCTTTGCCCGATAACCCGCTTGATCCAATTGCATCACTGCCTTAACCGGAATATTTTGTTTCACAAAATGTTTAACTACATAGCTTGAACCGACTAAACCTCTTTCTTCGGCGGCATAGGCAATCAGATAAACAGGTCTATCCAATTGAATGTCTGAGCTCAATAAAACCCGAGCTATTTCCATGAGCACAGCAATTCCGCTGGCATCGTCATCTGCTCCAGGCATACTGCCGGATAAGGTATCGATATGAGCCCCAAGGACTATAGCCTCGCCCTTTTTGTCTTTACCAATTAATGTGACTACGGAAGGTTGCGCATATTGAGTACCTGTCTTTACCAAATAACTTTGCACATCATTGCGTTTGTTGGTAGTAGCTAGAGAATCAAATTCTTGTTTGAACCAAGTCGCAGCGGCAACTCCGGTTTCAGATTTAGCAGAACGATTTTCATAACTGGTTAAATGTTGGTTGGTTTGCCAAATTTTATTAGGATCTATGAGTTGATATAACTGCTTCACCTGTGCGTCATGTTTTATAGGATATTGGGAAATGACAGTTGCTTTTAAAGGTTTTTTAGCCGTGAGTTGTTCTAAGAGTTTGCTTGGGTTAGGTTGGTCTTGCTGGTAATAGACATCTAAATTTACAAAGCTCCCACAAGTGGATTTTTGTGCATGTAATTCATTTAAGAAATCATCGTTTAATTCCGCAGCGACCAAACTAAATTCTTTATTTTTCGCCAGCAGCTCTACTTTATTTTGGAATTGTTTAAAGAGGCAATTGGGAAGGATTAAATGGTCTGGGGATTGCGCGAAAGCGATGGAACTAAAACATGCTAAGGTGAGGACCTTACTTTTCAGGGACATAAAAACTCCTTTTTTAATGTGAGTCACTTTTATAGCAATGAAAGGTCATTCTTGTAAATGATTTATCATTGTAATTCCCGTGCATCCGGGAATCCATCTCGAGGATTAAATTTCGCTTAGGCAATCTTTTGTATATAATGCCCCCACAGAACCGTTTTGCTGCCCATCATGCCTATATACAATGTTCAATCCTATTTACGTATCCCTAAGACCAAAAGAGAAGCGATGGTGCATTACCCCGATGTGATTCTCTTTGATCTCAACGCAGGGGATTACGTAAGATATTGGGAAAGCTTGTCCCAAAGTCAATATTTGGCAACCAATGGTTATCATATCTATCCGACCCATTGGTTAGATTATGCCTGGCAAACGTTTAAAGGCTGGTTAGGTTTTACCAATGATTGTCATCCGGAAACTCTTTATATGAGTTTACATAAATTGGCTTATTATGGTTATCTGGCGGGTTATGATCAACGTCCTTTGGATTCAATGTTGCATTATCCTTTAAATCCCAATTTTCTCTGCCAAGCAAAACAAAAAAGAAATGATAATGTCACCGTGCAAATGCAAAAACATTTGACTAACCATTATCTGACAACCTCGTTATACCAACATTCCTATCAACGACCTTCGCATAGTTTTGGTTCAACTTGGGAAACTTTAGGTTTTTGGCAAGCGATTCCTGCCTTGGATCCCCAAGACCTGGGATTAATTCAACGCACCGTTTCCCATTTGGTCACTAATTCAGAACAAAAGTACCCATTTATTTCCTGCAGTCGTTATACTGCAGCCGCAGTCGAGTTTTATATTGCAGAGGCTAATAACGCCTACAAAAGTTTGACGTTCATGATGCCCTCACTGTCTAATTCACAAGCTAAAATGCGCAAGTGCGCCAAAGCAGCTTTAGATTTAGATCCCCTTTGTACAGACAATGATTTAGAATTATTTATTGAATATTATCTTCTCGAAGAACAATACGATAAAGCGTATGAGTTAATTGCAAGGTTGCCTTCTGTATCTAAGGCCTTAAAATATTTAAAAGATAGATTTTCTCCGGAAAATCTGCGGCGCTATGTACCTAAAGATAGTCCTTTAGGACTTCAATTAGGAAGATATTATTTAGAAAAGAAAGATGTGGGAGAAGCTGTTAATTTTGTTAGCGATCTCAATACATTTTCTCCGGAACATTCTTTTCCTTATTTGGTGAAGCAGAAACAATGGTATCAGGCATATCAAGTTTTTGTTGACCATAAACACTCGGTTACTTTTGAAAAAAATGCACTTAAAGAGCTCGCTAATTTTTTTGTGAAGGAAGGAGAGACTACCCAACAACGAGCTGCAGAAGCCCATAAAGTGGTGGAAGATACTCAAAACTGGGATGAGATGACTGAACTTTATTTTCAAAGTATGAAATCTTTAGACAAGGCGCATCAACTGTATGCCAATGATGATATTTCCCAGCACTATCACAAATACTTTAGGCACTATATACAGTATGCAATAGAAGCTCAATTTGCCCAGCCTGCGAAAACTAATATTGAGACCATATACAAACACCTCGAGACATTAAAAAAACACATGCCTGATAAAAAGGATAAAGTACATCATGAATACATTAAACTGTATGTCCAAGGTTTAATGCGTTGCGTTGATCACCATATTAAACTGGTAAAAGTCTCTGCTACCTATCACGCGGATAAGCAAGAACCAGCGAAGCATAAAGCAGCCCATCAAAGTAATTTTGATAAGCTCTTTCAAGATTTAGAATCAAT
>SCSO01000484.1 GCA_004297865.1 Legionella sp. | reverse complement strand
GAGTAATCCGCGCGTTCAGCGGCACGAATGAATAAATTAGGGGTTAGTTGATTTTTGATAACAGGCAAACCTGCCAATAAAGCGCTGGCAGTCATGGGTTTGTGAAAAATTTTTGTACAAATCATCAGGCAAGCAAGAAGCGGATCCTGTGGCAAACTATCCGATAGCTCAACGGCCCAATCCTCTTTCACGAGTTCATTTGCTTCCATTTGTCCCCAAGTCCTTTTTTGTATAATTTTAGAACAAATTCTTATGGAAAACGCTTTTTTGGTTCTTGTACTAAGTATAGGTTATTTTTCCAGTATTGCGAGAAAATGAGGCACACTGGTAAGAATATTGATTTTATAAGGTTTTAGTGCCTGGCACCGGGTATCTATCTAGCAAACTTCGTAGGTTGGGTCGCGATCTAACATAACCATTTCACCTTCGCTCAAGATCCTTATGTTGGGTCATGACCCAACCTACGAATTGGCTTTTCCCTTGAAGAGAGTTCTATTGCTAGGCGTGTAAACAAATTCCGCGGCTAAAGCCGCGGAATTTCCACAATACAGACTACAATCTTAGCCACTAGTCAAAAGCGCATTAGCTGCAATTAAAGTGCTAATGGCTGCTTGGTCAGTTCCACCCAAGGATGCCATTTGTACGCCTTGTAAGATAATCAATTGTTGTGAAGCAGAAGGGCCTGCGCCATCAGCATCCACCGCGATTTGAGTATCTTGATTGCTATTGACTGAACTGAAGCTCAAATAAGCATCTAAAGTGACTGGATCAGAATGTTCATCAACTAACAAGTCAGATAAGTCTAGTTTATCACCATTGCCTCCGCCCACAGTGAAATCAGTGATTCTGTCAGTAGGATTACCAGTATCATCTCCAGCTTGCCATACAAAGGTATCAGAGCTAGAGCCACCAGTTAAGTTATCACTACCTTTACCACCGATTATGACGTCACTACCGCCTCGACCGTCAATAGTATCATTGCCTCCTAAACCACCTAAAATGTTACTTGAATTAGTACCTTTAAGGGTATCGGCATAATTAGAGCCTATGAGATTTTCAACGTTGGTGATAGTGTCAGAACCAGCACCGCCAGTATTTTGTGAGGAAGTAATATTTAAGTCTACAGTGACGCCTACACCAGCAGTTAAATCGGCGTAAGACACCGTATCGTTAATATCCACGCCATCGTTTGCGCCACCACTCATGATATCATTTCCAGCACCACCAACGAGGATATCATTGCCTGTGCCGCCATTAAGCGTATCATTACCACCTAATCCGATCAGTACATCATTACCGTCACCGCCATTTAAGGTATCAGCACTACCATCCCTACCTAAGAGAATTTCATTTCTGTAGGTTCCGTTAATGCTACTATCTCCTTCAGCATCCCTATCAATGGTTACAGTAGCTGAATCATTAGTATTAGTGGTGTACACAAAGCTTCCACCATCATCTTGGTTAGTACCATCTTCGGTAAAGGTGACTGTAGAAGACCCGGCATTGTTAGTAATACTACCCTCGGCTGCCATACTGACAGAAGTGATTGCCAATAATGCACTCATAGGACCGGTATCATTAGCTAGCAAGGCCCAATGAGGGATAGTGATGGTATCGTTAACACCACCCATAGCCGCTTGATTGGTTAGAACCAAATCATCACGAACCACTAAATTACCTTGTACTGGGTCTATAGTGATTTTCAAGGTTGAAGTCGCAGATTTATCGCCATCGTTATCGATTAATGTGTATTCAATGGTAGGCGCAGCTCCGGTAAAGCCAGTTACTGCAACAAAGGTGTAAGCTCCTGTATTCATATTAATGGAGAAGCTACCCACGTTAGCAATATTGACAGTTAAATTGGGAGTGCCTGAGTTGTAGTTGTAAGTAGTACTATTTATTTTGA
>SCSO01000499.1 GCA_004297865.1 Legionella sp. | reverse complement strand
GTCAAAATCTTCTTTACCTGCACCGCAATCGGGGCAAAACCAATTATCTGGGACATCTGCCCAAAGCGTGCCGGGAGGAATGCCATCTTCTGGCCAGCCCTCGGCTTCGTCATAAATAAAACCACAAATGACACAAATAAAGCGTTTATATTCTTGCATGCTCGAAACTCAGATTTAAAAGGGTTAATTTAACGAGAGCGGCCACGGATGTAAAGTTTAATCCCATTAATTTTTGCCAATTTTATAAAAAATGGGTAATATCGCAACGATTAAACTAACAGGGTGTTTTTATGACTCGTTCTTCAGAATTATATCATCAAGCGCAAAAAATAATCCCAGGCGGGGTAAACTCACCTGTGCGAGCCTTTAAAGGTGTAGGTGGAGAACCGCTATTTTTTCAGCAAGGGAAAGGGGCGTACTTGATTGATGAGGACAACAATCAATATATTGATTATGTCGGCTCCTGGGGTCCTCTGATTTTGGGTCATTGCCATCCTGCAGTAGTCAAAGCAGTTGAAACCGTTTTACATAGCGGTATGAGTTTTGGGGCACCTACCGCCCTAGAAATACGCTTAGCAGAAAAAATTATTTCTTTACTACCTTCTATTGAAAAAGTACGCATGGTGAATTCAGGTACGGAAGCCACGATGACAGCTATTCGTTTAGCTCGTGGTTATACCAATAGGAATAAATTTATTAAGTTCAATGGCTGCTATCATGGCCACAGCGATAGTTTATTAGTGAAAGCTGGTTCGGGGTTATTAACCCTGGGTATTCCTTCAACTCCTGGTATTCCCCCAAGTATCACTGAACATACTTTAACTGCCGATTTTAATGACCTAGACCAAGTAGCCCAACTGTTTGAAAAATACCCAGATGATATTGCTGCAATTATTCTTGAGCCTATTGCGGGAAATATGGGCTTTGTACTACCCAAACCGGATTTTTTACAAGGTTTGCGAGAGCTCTGTGATCATTATAAAGCTCTGTTAATATTTGATGAAGTGATGACAGGTTTTAGAGTCGGTTTATCTGGAGCTCAAGGCCTTTATGATATTACTCCAGATCTCACAACTTTAGGAAAAGTAATAGGTGGAGGAATGCCGGTAGGTGCTTTAGGTGGGAAGGCGGAAATTATGTCCTTTTTAGCCCCTGAAGGACCTGTCTATCAGGCAGGTACTT
>SCSO01000181.1 GCA_004297865.1 Legionella sp. | reverse complement strand
TCTGAGACTGATTCAGAGGTAAACACGTGAAATTCATTCATTCTACTTCTCACTATTAAAGAATGGACAACAAATTAACAGCTGATTAAGCCATTAATTGCATAAACTCATCAAACAAAGATTCAATGTCATGGGGTCCGGGACTCGATTCTGGATGTCCTTGAAAGCCAAAAGCGGGTTTCTTTTTGTGCTTGATACCTTGGAGACTATTATCAAATAAAGAACGATGCGTAATTTTTAAAGAGTCAGGTAAACTGTCTTCATCTACTGCAAAACCATGGTTCTGACTGGTGATAAAAACTCTCTTTTTGCCATCGACTTCTACGACGGGATGATTAGAGCCATGATGGCCAAATTTCATTTTCTTCGTTTGACCACCACAAGCCAGCGCTAAAATTTGAAATCCTAAACAAATTCCAAACACTGGAATATTATGATCTAAAAACTCTTTAGTGGCAGCAATCGCATAATCACAGGCTTGTGGATCGCCGGGGCCATTGGATAAAAAGACACCGTTAGGCTCCATCGCAAGAACCTCTGCTGCAGGCGTTTGTGCAGGCACTAAAGTAATATGACAACCTTTGTCATGCAGAATACGTAAAATATTATTTTTCACACCAAAATCATAGGCGACTACATGGAATTGTTGCGGTTGTGAATTAGAATTGCCCCAAGTACCGCGTCCCTCATGCCAACGCTCAGAGGTTTGCCGAGACACTTCTAAAGCTAAATCGACGCCTTGTAAACCAGCAAAGGCCTTCGCTTTTGCCACTGCTTTTTGTGGTTCTTCCACTTCAGTGCTAATACAAGCACCCATAGCACCTTGGTCACGTAACTTTAACGTAATTGCGCGAGTATCTACTCCTGCGATTGCGATTATACCGTGATTCTTCAACCAATCAGGTAACGATTGCTCGGCGCGATAATTACTATGTAGAATGGCGCAGTCACGCATGACTAAGCCCGCAGCCCAAATTTTATTGGACTCCATATCCTCATTGTTACAACCGGTATTACCTACATGCGCAGTAGTCAAGGTAATGATTTGTCGAGTATAAGAGGGATCAGTCATCATTTCCTGATAACCAGTCATGGAGGTATTAAAAACTAATTCACCTACTGAATTCCCAGCAGCTCCTACTGAAATTCCTTCGTAAATACTGCCATCCGCAAGAGCAAGAATCGCCGGGGTATTCATCATATTGATATCCGCAAAGGTATAAGTACATGCCAAAACTCAGGAATTGTAACTTACTTGGATTAAAATTTCATGTCCTCAAAGAATTTTTTCACTCCCGCAAACCAGGAGCTACTCCGGGGTGAATGAGTGGCATTGCCTCCCTCTAATGAATCTTGCAACTTGGTTAATAACTCTTTTTGTTCCGCAGACAAACTGACGGGAGTTTCCACTACCACTTTACACAGTAGATCGCCCTGAGCATAACCGCGAACTGATTTCATTCCCTTGCCTCTTAGGCGGAAAACTTTACTGGTTTGAG
>SCSO01000180.1 GCA_004297865.1 Legionella sp. | reverse complement strand
TATGGGAACGATAAACGATTAATCACAATTTTTAATGACTTTATCTTTTCTATCAGGCGTGCATAAGCCGAAAAATTTATCCGCATCACCATTAGTCGGTTGTTTATCAAACAAACCAAAATAGTAAGAATCAAAATCATCGACGCGCTCTTGCCACCATTTGTAATAAGCGATTTCATTAGCCAAAGAGGCATTAGGATTTTGCCCTGATGAAAATTGGCTTGGCCAACCTTCTTCAGTAACGATCAATTCCTTGCCTTGATATTGACTTATATTTTTGATGGCTTGATATCGTTTAGCAAATTCCTCTTTAGCAGCATCTACATTGGGGTGTTCAGCACTCCAATATGGGTAGATATTGACTCCCACAAAATCTAATTTTCCAATAATACCATTGGGATCTTTATCCTTACCGGCTAATTGTATTAAGGCTCCATCTTGTTGGGCAGTACCTACGGGTGCTTTGCCCCCAATGGCCTTTTTAATTTGCGCAATATCTTCGGCGATGTGTTTTTGCATTAAGGTATTGGGTTGGGTAAAATTCCAGTTGTAAATGTCTTCATTGCCAACAGCTACTCCGACAATACATTTTTTACCTCCGCTATTGTATTTATTAACGCTCTCAATCGCTTTATCGACTTGTTGTTTTCGAGCAATATCGCACCAATTACTGCAATTGTCTTTTCCTGGATCAAATTCATAGACGCCTAACATGACTTGTAAGTTTAAAGGACACGCCAGATCCGCAATATTTGCAGTCTGTTTGCCATCGACGGTTGAAATCATTGAATAAAATGTTTTTATAAAAGAAAAACCTGCGTTATGGACTATTTGCATATCCTTACTAATTTCATTTTTCATCCCTTGCAGATTATTTTGGATTTGTGCATTGGTGTAGGCAGAACTATGTGCTGGATCATAGTTGATTCCTCTATCTATAGCCCACACGGAATAAGACATAAGGGACAATAAACATCCTGCTACTGCTTTCATTTTACGCTCCTTAAATGCATTATGTTCAATAATAGCACAATATTCATCTTTAAACGGGCGTTTGAACTTATGTAAAACTTAAGATCATGTCTTTATGTGGAATATTGGCATCTAGGTATTCTTCACTGCAAACCGTAAAGCCTAATTTTTCATAAAAAGGAATGGCATAAGTTTGGGAACTCAATTTGGCTTTTTTTATAGTCTTTAAGTGTTTGAGTTCCGTTAAAATATAATCCATTAACTTGTGTCCCAAGCCTTTACCCTGGTAATCGTCCATAATGGCTACTCGTTCGATTTTCGCATAGTCTTCGATAAAACGAACACGAGCTACTCCTGCTGGTTGCTCGTCTATGCATAATAAATAATGATTACTGGTTTCATCATTGCCATCCATTTCTTCAGCTAAAGGAACGTTCTGTCCCTCAACAAATACTTTGCAACGAATGGCAAAACAATGTTGTAGATCTTCTGGGGAGGTCACTCGATTTATGGATATGTTCATAATACACCTGAAAGTATGAAATGAAGCGCATGTATATAATATGGAATGGCAAAAAACAAGGCGGGTGTATTATTGTAAAAAAAATATGACGATTCGAAAAACTTAAGATAGAATGATTTGAAATTAACCTAAGAACTTTCCAAAGTTAATTGTTGTGATCTTTTTTAAGGAAGAATTATGCCACATCCAAGCGACGTTCAAAACCCAGATCAACATGAAGAACAATTACAAGAGTTATTTGCTGACATAGCAATTCCTGTCGATCCACTGCAGGCATCCAGTAAAAAAATAAGTGCTCTCAAAAAACAAATCAACATTATGATTGATGTGATGGCCGATAACCCCAGCTTATTTGCACAAGCAGCGCGTTATTGGGGTGAGTTGCCTTTATGGCAAAAGATTATCGGTGGCGTGGTGATCACCGTTCCTACTTTAATCCTGGGTATTTTAACAACGATTGGTGCCATTATCAGTTTTAGTATTTGTAGCCTCATTGCCTACGCAGGAATTGGTTATATTTTAGATAATCATTATTCCACTAGTGCGCACACCACTGCCGGGTTGAAAGATGGGGTTGGTAGTCTGGCAGATATGTTGAGTCAGGTAGTGCTAAGTTTAGAAGACATAGAAAAAGACATGTCCGCAGGGATTGAAAAATTTACCCAACAAAATACTGCTCTTGAAGGGAATGTTAACGCATTTAAAAATCAGATAAAAGAAATGGATCTGCGAATGGAAGCTTTAAGAGAGCATGTCCAAGCGGTTTCTGTAGCCAAAGCGACATTGGAGCAGACTGCTGTAGGTTTAAAGGATACCGTTAGCGCACAAACAACTTTTCTAGAAGAGAATCAACGTCTTTTAGCTGATGCACGACAAAATTTAACTCAAGCTCAACTCGAGCTGCAGAATAGACTTCGCGAATTTGAATCTGAAAAAAATCAATTGGCTGCAGAGATTGTGGATCTGAAAGCC
>SCSO01000179.1 GCA_004297865.1 Legionella sp. | reverse complement strand
CCCAAATCCATTATCTCTTAAATCCAGTGCAAGTACTGTCGAGGGAATCAATTTAAACAAAGCAACTAATTCACTAGCAGAAAAACGGTTTAAATCATTATGACTAAGATCTAATAAGGTCGTCGCTACCGGAATTTGCTGAACCAGCAATTTTATTTGTTCGAAGGTACACTCCTGAGGAGCGTTCAAACGATAAATCATCAATATCCTTCAAGCTGATAAGAAATACAGCATACAAAAGTCTGTAATTAAAATCTATCCACAGATTCTGTGGATAAGTGTGTGAGTTGTCTGATGATGAAATAATAATAAGTTGCGGATCCCCTGATTGGCTATATCCTCCGCCTAGGTTTTTCACTACAATAAGATTTTAACTAAAAATAAAACAATTATGTATAAACCCTTAGCACTCTTCATTGGTTTACGGTACACCCGCTCGCGCAAGAAGAATCATTTCGTATCCTTTATTTCCTTAAGCTCTATGTTGGGCATTGGTTTGGGGGTGATGGTTTTAGTGACGGTTTTGTCAGTCATGAATGGCTTTGATAAAGAAATTCATGATCGTTTCTTTGGTATGGCTCCAGAAATTACTGTTACTGGTCCAGATGAGAAAGTGACTGATTGGCAAGGTTTGGTTAAAAAAATTCAAACCCTTCCTGAAATTAAGGCAGTTACTCCCATTGTTGGTGGGCAGGGATTAATGACCCATGATGGACAGGTTTTGCCTATAGTTCTTTCAGGAATATTGCCTGAAAAAGAAGAAGGGGTAACACATTTAAACGAAAAGTTACTTGCAGGTAGCGTGAAAGATCTTAATCATTTTGGCATTATTTTAGGTAAGGGACTTGCGGATAGCTTGGGATTGATGCTCGACGACAAAGTCACTATTATGATTCCACAAGCAACAGTAACCCCTGCGGGTATGATTCCTCGATTTAAACGCTTCACCGTTGTTGGTGTTTTTTCTGCTGGGACTGGGTTTAATTTTGATACCAAACTCGCCTTCATCAATATGGAAGATGCACAAAAGTTATTGCAATTGGGTGATCAGGTGACTGGGGTAAAAATGAAGATTGCTAATGTCTATCAAGCTCCCGAAATATCCCATAAGTTGCAAAAACTATTGGGGCCTCAATACCAGATCAGCAATTGGACTCAACAATTTGGTGCTTTTTTCCAAGCGATTAAAATGGAAAAAACCATGATGTTTATGATCTTGCTACTGATAATTGCTGTGGCTGCGTTTAATTTGGTCTCTTCGTTGGTCATGGTGGTTAATGATAAACAAGCTGAAATTGCTATTCTACGTACTATTGGGGCAACACCCTCGACAATACTTTGGATCTTTATTGTTCAAGGAATGATGGTGGGAATAGTTGGTACTATTTTAGGATTAATTGGTGGGTTAATTTTAGCGGAAAATGCGACTGCCATTGTGAATGGGCTTCAAAATTTATTTCAGGTGAAAGTGCTAAGCTCTAGCATTTACTTTGTGGATTATCTCCCTTCGCAAATTTTGTTCCGTGATCTAGTCCAAATTTGTCTTATGGCTTTATTAATGAGTTTCGTCGCGACTATTTATCCAGCATGGCGCGCTTCAAGAACGGTGATTGCGGAGGCTTTGCATTATGAATAACTCAGTCATTAATACTCAGGGATTGCATAAGTCCTATCATGATGGTTCCTCAAAAATAGAAGTCCTTTGTGGAGTTGATCTAGTGATTAATCCGGGCGAAAGAGTGGCGATTATTGGTCCTTCTGGCTCAGGAAAAAGTACATTATTACATTTGTTGGGTGGTTTAGATAAACCAACGAGTGGGCAAATTTGTATTAATGAAGTCAATTGGCAAAAAATCAGTGAGAAGCAACGTTGTAAGTTACGTAATCAAAGTTTGGGATTTATTTATCAATTCCATCATTTATTACCGGAGTTTAGTGCTCTAGAAAATGTGGCGATGCCTTTATTGTTATCCGGTATGGACATTCCGGAAGCCAAAGAAAAAGCGGCAGACATATTAGACAAGGTTGGCTTAAAAGAAAGAACAACACATAAACCCGCCGAACTTTCTGGTGGCGAACGTCAACGAGTGGCTATTGCCCGCGCTTTAGTGCATAAACCCTATTGTGTGTTGGCAGATGAGCCTACGGGTAATTTAGACCAGCATACAGCGAGCAAAGTCTTTGATTTAATGTTGGAATTAAATAGACAAATGAATACAGCATTGGTTATAGTGACCCACGACCAACAATTAGCAAACCGCATGGATAGGGTATTGATGTTGCAAGAGGGTATCTTGTCTCAGCGATAATTAAGATTTACAGGAGTTTATTGTATGACCCAAGCTAAATTTGAAACAACAGATAAAGAAGCAGCTACGACGGCTGCACCTGCAGCAACTAGTTCTGAAGCAGTACCGTCTAAAATCAGTCGTCAAAATTCTGAACCAGCACGTACCCCCTTAGGCAAGTCACCTTTAAAATATAGAATGCGTTCTGAAACTGATGTAAAGGATATACCACCTAACGAAAGTACCTATAAGGGAGTTTTAAAGGCTTTAAGTAATGATCCGGGAAATAATCAAGAACCACCCCGCACTCCCAGACTAGAAAGTCCAAGAGCTAAAGATATGAGAGATGCTGGAAAAGAAATGCCGCAAGTAGAATGTCCTTCACCTCGATTGATTAAACTAGCTGCACAACATCGTTCTTTTCCAGGATTGAGAGATTCAGGTGAGTTAAAGAAAGCTATAATAGAAGAAGTTCAAGATGAAGAGTCTTCAACAGAAGAATCCCCATCAAATAACAACAACCCTTGATTAATAATTAGCATGTCCCGGTGTGCGTGGGAATGGAATCACATCACGCACATTGGCTACACCAGTAACGTAACTGATTAAACGCTCAAAACCTAATCCAAACCCAGCATGAGGTACTGTGCCATAACGACGTAAATCCCTATACCATTGATAAAAGTCTTTATCTAACTTGCAATCATCCATGCGTTGATCAAGGATTTCTAAACGTTCTTCACGTTGACTACCACCAATAATTTCTCCAATGCCTGGAGCAAGGACATCCATGCAAGCTACCGTTTTGCCATCCTCATTCAAACGCATGTAAAAGCTCTTAATGTCTTTAGGATAGTTGGTTAGAATAACCGGTTTTTTACATAACTCTTCAGCTAGATAGCGCTCATGCTCGGATTGTAAATCTAATCCCCAATGCACAGGAAACTCGAACTTATGTTTGGAGTTTTCTAAGGCTTTAATAGCATCAGTATAAGTCATGACTTCAAAATCAGAATTGGCCACGTGCTCTAAACGCTCTATGCATCCGGGTGCGACGAATTGATTAAAGAAGCTCATATCATCATTGCGTTCATCAAGTACCGTTTTACATAAATAACGCAACATCTTTTGGCTTAAGTCGCAAATATCGGTTAAACCAGCAAAGGCGATTTCGGGTTCAATCATCCAAAACTCTGCTAAATGACGACTGGTATTGGAGTTTTCCGCGCGGAAGGTGGGGCCGAAGGTATACACCTTAGACATGGCCAAACAGTATGCTTCCACGTTTAATTGACCAGAAACAGTCAAAAAAGTTTCTCGACCAAAAAAATCTTTACTAAAGTCGATTTCACCTTGGGCTGTTTTAGGTAAATTGACTAAATCTAAAGTAGAAATACGAAACATTTCCCCAGCCCCTTCACAATCACTCGCAGTGATAATGGGGGTGTGAATCCAAAAATAACCTTGCTCATGGAAAAAGCGATGAATGGCTTGACCTAAGCAATGGCGAATACGAGTTACAGCACTGATGGTGTTAGTGCGAGGACGTAAGTGCGCAACCTCACGTAGGTATTCTAAAGTATGGCGTTTAGCCGAAATGGGATAAGTATCGGGGTTTTCTACCCAGCCAACGACTTCAACTTGTTCTGCTTGGATCTCATAGGATTGGCCTTGGCCTTGGGAGGCGACTAATTTACCAGTGGCAATGATAGCGCAACCTGCGGTTAATTTGAGAATGTCTTCTTGATAATTAGGGAGAGCTTCGGTCACCACAATTTGGATTGGAGCAAAACAAGAGCCATCATGAAGGCTGATAAAGGATAAACCGGCTTTAGAATCTCGGCGAGTTTTTACCCAGCCACGGACGGTTACACTAGTATCAACGCCGATTTCACCGTCTAAACATTGTTTAACACTATAGACTGCAGTCATTTTTTGCTCCAAACTCAAAATTCTTTGTCAGAAATTTGCTGTCCTGACTTTTAAAATGAGATGATACAAAAATAACCTCAGTGGGGGAACAGTATGTTGCAAAGAGTTTTATTGGTTCTGTTGCTTTTCTGCTCATTTTTTACTTTTGCCGGTGATACTGTACTAAAACTGTATAGGCCCTACGGTGAAGTGGTGGATCAGGCTCCTTTAGTAGTGAAAACCACTTTGACTGGTCTTTGTACTAAACAGTCGCAGCGTATTCAACGTGAAGACGCTTGGCGTTGTGAGGCTGATGGGACAATTTATGACCCATGTTTTGTTAGGGCCGGAGCCTTATACGTTAAGGATCTTGTGTGTCCACAATCACCCTGGACAGGGGATAGTGTACAGATTAAAGTGGAGTCACCTTTAAATAACCAAAATCACAAAACACTGGATATGTCGCGGGCTTTCCCTTGGGCTATTGAATTAGCAAATGGGGAGCGCTGCCAAGCCGTAGACGCAGATAAGGTCTTTGATGGCATGCCGGTACGTTATCAGTGCGCGGAGAACAATGTATTAATTGGTTATTTGCAGCGCTGTAAAACAGAATGGAGTATGTTGGAAAAAACAGCTGCAGGAGTGAAATCGGTGAGTTTTAAGCGAGTATGGTTTTGAGTATTTGTAGCCTGTATTACGACTTCGTCTAATACAGGCTACATTTTAAAAAAATCGTGACCCTTCTTACAATTTGGGGAGTTTAGGTTCTGAAGACGAAGATGTTCTTTTGATTTCATCAACGAGCTCCATTTGATTTTCAACTAGTTGATTAAAAAGCTCACTTAGTTGTCTGGTACTGATTTCAAATGTTTTTAATCCAGCATATAAGTTTTTAAAATACTTGGCATATCCAGGATCTGGTAAAATTCTGTCAGTCAGAAAAGTATTCAGAATGTGGATTGTCTGTGAAAGGATACAAATATCAATCGACCATTTGCAACTCGTATTCTTAATTTCAATAATACCTGAGGCCTTATTCTCAAAAAAGTCTCTAGTTAAACTTTGTAGATGTTGGCGTAAGGTGCCCATAATTTCTTTAAAATGCTCCAGATGAATGGGTTTAAGGTTAAGCTCAGGATGCTTTTTATTAGCTCCTTCTATACAGCCTACGCCAGATTTTTCAACGAGTACAAACGTTTGATTTAGCGAATGGATTAGATATCTAAAATCGGCCATGCTTCTTATTTCTGGAGACAATGGAGGTTGATTTAAGAATCGATGACCACTTCCTACTAATCGGCTTGGGCTTGGGCTTGAACTTGAACTAACACTCGATCTAGGACTTGAACTGGGAGTAGAGACTGAGCTTGCAGGAGGGCTAAATCTAGCTTTCGGGATAGCAATAGAGCTGGATAAAGTGCTAGTAGTTGCAATGGGTGTAAGACTTGATCTAGTGCCTGAATTTGAGCGTTCAAGATGAGAGCTTGATCTAGTTCGTGAATTAGAATTACGTCGAGATAGCGAAGAAGTGCTTGACCGAGGGCTAGCAAGAGGGCTGGAGTTAGCGCTGTTATTGGCACTGTTATGGGCACTATTACTTGCACTTGTACTCGAAGTGGAGTGAGGGTTAAGTAACCCAATAATGGAACTTATATTCTGTTTTTGGGCTATAGCTAAAGGTGTTATCCCCTCTTTATCAGGTATTATTTGTGCGTGTAATTGCATTAATAAAGATACAATATATCTATGAGTAAAATACGTCGCATAGTGCAACGGAGTTCGTCCGTTTTTAGCGCAAACCGCATTGATATTTGCTCCGTATAGCAATAATAATTCAGCCAAGGGTTTGTTACCTATTGAACAAGCATAGGTAAAAGGGGTAAAGAGCGTGTCTAATTCAGAGCTATTCATTAGTGAATCAACATGAGCTCCTTTTATTAACCATTGTTCGACCTCATCAATCTGTCCCTCACAAATCGCATCGATAAGGTTTGCATTTATCTGTTTAAATATCTCTTCTTTATGTTCATTGAAAAAGTATAACGGATGGTCTGGGGAAAGTTTGGCTGTAAGGTCAAAACAATTTTGTCCTGCTGCATTGGCAATCGTTATGCAAGCTCCCTTTTCCATCAAATGCTGTACTGTTTTGATTTGTCCCTTGAATATTGCCAAGAAAACAGCCGTTGAACCGTCTTTACTTCTGGAATCTACCAGATTTGGAAATGTGTCACTAAAGAGTTGAACTAAATCTAGGCGATCGCAATCCACTGCAAGGTGTAAAGGAGTGTATCCAGTGATGGGATCCCTTAGGTCATTGATATCCATGACCTTGAGTAAAGGAGTTAATAATGATTCTATCTCAGTGGTACTTTTTTTTTCCTTTATCGCGTTCAAAAATTGCTGTAATTCTTTCATTCTTCACTCCTTGAAAGATGCTTTTTTGAGCGGGGATTATGACAATTGTAATTTTAAATGTCAAAAGCGCTTAAGCTTAAACAATGATCGTTGATTTTATTGATTATTGGATATGCATCCATAGCAAAATGAAATCGATGAGCATTGAATACTTGGGGAATAAGGCACACGTCTGCGAGAGTTGGGGTGTCGCCATAACAAAAGCCGGAGTTGTTGGGCGGGAGCTTATTCAATTTTGCTTCAAAGGCATCAAAGCCTGCTTTAAGCCAATGATGATACCAAGCGTTCACTTGGTCTTCATTAGCCTTAAATTCAGCTTTTAAACGATTTAATACCCGCAGATTGTTAAGCGGGTGCATGTCACAGGCCACAATCAAGGCTAAGGAACGTAATTCTGCGCGAATAAAAGGGTCTTGGGGCAATAAAGGACTTTTAGGAAAGACTTCATCCAAAAATTCAATGATGGCTAAAGACTGACTAATAATTTGACCATTGATTTCTAAACTAGGCACTAACTCTTGCGGATTGATTTGTTTATATTCTGAAGAATGTTGCTCACCGCCATTATCAATTAAATGCACCGGGACTTTTTCATAGTCACAATTTTTAAGATTTAAAGCGATGCGTACTCGATAACAAGCAGTGGAACGATAATAATCATAAAGTTTCATGCCAAATTCCTTTTATTTTTTGCCTGACTTTACCTGTTGGTCAATTGCTCCAAAAAAACTCTTACCATTAGTG
>SCSO01000178.1 GCA_004297865.1 Legionella sp. | reverse complement strand
TAATAAAGCCTGCCATTGTTTAAGTACCATATTTTTGCTGGAAATATAGATTTGTCCATAAGTAAGGTCTATATGAGAAGGATCAAAGCGAATGTCTCCCAACAGTTGGAAGGCTGTTCTATGCGCTTGATCTAGCCGGGCTTCCCCCTTCAATTTGTAATACCCACCATTATTAACAATAGATACATTCAAATCCTGGATGGGAATACGATTCCCAGAATTAGAATATAAATCAATATCAATATGGCGAAGAATTAACCGATCCTGCTGTGCTAGCCAAGTGACGATTTGCGTAGATTTCTCTGGAGTTAAGGCTGTTGATTGGTTCTCGATGGAAGAAAAACCATCGAGCTGCCATCCTTTTTTTTGTTCTCTTAAGACTAAATGCACATCATCCACATATAAAACCCCGGGCTCAATTTTTCTATGCCAAGCGGATCTAAATAAGTTAATGCCTATCAATAATTTATTGATATGTAAGGGTTTATTGTTGAGATTGCCTATAGTTACGTCATCCAGTTTTATAACCGGTTGAAACCAATACCAGCTGGTTTCCATTGTTGCAATATGCACGGGTTTATTCAGGAGTAGGCTAAGATGTTGCTCTACGTCTGTTTTATATTGTTTCGCCCAGGGGGTTAAGGAGCGGAATATGCTGGAAAAAACAGCCGCTAAAATGATAATAAGAGCTAATAATATCCAAAATTTCTTGAAGTATTTAGTCACCGAATAATTTTGATTGGTCATTTATATTTTTACTATACCATTGCTTTTGCGCATACTCATCACTTTCTTTTTGTTCTTTACGTTGCAATTTGACCATTTCACCTTTTTGCACCCGTTCTATCAGCTTTTTAACCCCTTCTTCAGCGGTTTTTGCTTGTTTATAATTTAATTCCGCACGAGTTCGCATTTTAGCTAATTGACTTAAATGGGTATTCAATTGCACTAAAGCAGTATCCAAATGATTGATAAAATCAATGCGATTACGTAAACGACCAATGTGACTACCATTATGGCCAATCGTTTCCAGTTGTTGAATATATTCTTGTCTGTAGACCACTAATTGTTCGTGCCTGGATTTATTTTGACTAAATTCCTCTTTTATCTTTAACAGATGATGATAAAATTCTTCGGTTGCATTTACCTTAATTTGCAATAATTGGTGCAAACGTTCAAGTCGCTGGTTCATCCATTATCCCTCGCCAAAACTTGCAGCTAATTGCGCTAATTGTTCAATACTTTCCGCATAACTGACACGCTCATTCATCCCTTGCATGATATAATTTTTGATGCTTTCGCGTACTAAAATAGCCTTATCCATTTGTGGGTCAGAGCCCTTGGCATAAGCCCCTAAAAGGATTAAATCTTTATTTTTTTCATAAAGTGATAAATATTTTTTCAATAATAGCATGTTTTTCATCTGATCTTCGGGAGTGATAGCCTGCATTACTCGGCTAATCGAAGCTTCCAACTCAATAGCAGGATATTGTCCTTCTTCTGCAATTGCTCGATTAAGGACAATATGGCCATCCAAAGTCGCGCGTGCAGAATCAGCTATAGGATCTTGCAGATCATCTCCTTCCGTTAAAACAGTATAAAAGGCGGTAATGGAGCCACTTCCTGGTTCGCCATTTCCTGCTCTTTCAATTAATTTAGAGAGTTTAGCAAATACCGAAGGCGGATAGCCTTTAGTAGCGGGAGCTTCCCCAATGGACAAGGCGATTTCTCGCTGTGCTTGCGCAAAACGAGTCAGCGAATCCATTAGCAAGAGCACATGTTTACCTTGGTCACGAAAATATTCCGCTATACTGGTAGCGACCTTAGCACCATGCAAACGCATCAAGGGACTTTCGTCTGCAGGAGCTGCAACCACCACGGCGCGTTTTAGCCCTTCATGGCCTAAATTATACTCGATGAACTCTTTTACTTCGCGTCCTCGTTCGCCTATCAAACCCACCACGACTACATCTGCTTCAGTAAATCGTGTCATCATACCTAACAACACTGATTTACCCACGCCACTTCCTGCAAATAAACCAATGCGCTGACCGCGGCCAATTCTCAATAAACCATTGATAGCTCGAATGCCAACGTCTAAAGGCGTATCAATAGGCGCTCTTTTTAAGGGATTAATCGTAGCCCCAACTAAAGGATAACTATCTAAGAACTCAACGGTGGGACCTTCATCAATCATCACCCCAGAGCCATTCAAAACCCGTCCCAATAAATGCGGGCCGACACTGACTCGAGCCACTCGCCCAATAGGCACAATTTTCATCCCTGAGGCCACGCCTTGAATATTGCCAATGGACATTAAATAAAGACTATCATGATTAAAGCCTACTACTTCCGCTTCGATTGAACGCTTGTCATCAATCGTCACAAAACAACGTGCACCAATGGGTTGATTAAAACCTTTTGCCTCAAGGGTTAATCCCACAGCACGACTAATTCGCCCACAATGCAATAAACCACTTTGCTTTTTACTGCCTATATCACTCATAATTTTTTTTAATTGGGATTGATAGATTTCCATGGTTTACTCCTGGGCAGTTTGCGGAGTAATAAAACTATCTTTATCGAGGTATTTAGCAAATAAGGTGGCAAAGCGTGTATGGATGCGCCCATCTAATTCGGTATTCTCGCCCTTTAAATAGAAATCGCCACGATTTAAATTAGGATCTGGCACTAGCTTTTCATCTAAATCAACCATGAGAACATTAGCTAATTCATTTTTTGCTAGCACGATATCTTCTGGATGCATACTAATATGGGTATTACCTTTCAAAGCTGGGAGCTCGTCTTTAATTTCATGCAACAAAGCTTGTAGTTTTTCAGGATGAACGCTTAATTCTACTCCAATGCAATGAGTGCAAATCCAAATCACGGCCTGGATAATTTCTTGAACCAATTGATCATCAAGTAACTGCACTGGTTTTTGAATGAGCTTAAGCCATTTATCAAGAATCAATTTTTTTTCATCAATTTCTGCTTGGGCTTGTGCTATTCCTTCTGCATATCCTTGTTGTACCGCTTCCTGCTTTAAACGCTCACATTCTACTAAAAATTCTTGTTGTTCAGTCAATACCGGGCCTTCTTTAGGATCTTCGCTAACCTCAAATTCCGAAGCACTGAATTCATTTTTTTTAACACCAAAGCTAAATGGTTCAAATTCTATTTTCATAAAAAACCTTAAATAAAATCAACACTACTTCTGCTAAAAATGAGATTAAATCATCTCATCTGCACCCTTAGATCCCAGAGTAATCTTTCCTTCTTCTGCTAAACTTCTAGCCGTCGTTAAGATATCTTTCTGAGCTTGTTCCATGTCGCTGACTTTAACAGGGCCTTGAACCTCAATGTCATCACGTAAAAGCTCGGCAGCCCGTTTGGACATGTTAGTAAATATTTTTTCTTTGGTGGTTTCGGTAACTCCTTTTAAGGCTACTTTTAAAATATCTGTGGATACTTCACGTAAAAGGGTTTGTACGCTGCGATCATCCATATCAGAGATGTTTTCAAAGACGAACATCTTGTCACGAATTTTATCTGCCAGTTCTTCATCCCAATCTTTAATTTTATTTAAGACATCCTCTTCTATGGCGCCATCCAAATAATTAATGACATCGGCGACACTTTTGATACCACCAATAGAAGCAGATTTTGCAACTTTTTGACCAGTTAATTGTTTCTCGATCACCATGCCTAATTCAGAAATCGCTTCCGGTTTCACGGTATCAATATTACACATTCGCAGTAACACTTCCGCTCGTTTTTCCGGACTAAAATAACTCACTACCTCGGCGGATTGCTCGCTATCTAGGTGAATCAAAATGGTCGCGATAATTTGCGGATGTTCATTACGAATCACGTCAGCAATTAAACGGCCATCAAGCCATTTGAGTTTATTCAAACCAGTTTCTTTATCAGAAACCAAAATTCTATCAATAAAAGGAGTAGCTTTTTCTTCACCCAAGGCTTCAATCAATACCGTGCGCAAGTAATGTTCTGTATCAACGGTCAAACTACTCTGATCTTCGATTGCACTCACGAAATCAATCAACACCGATTGCATTTTCACTTTATTCACTGAATTCATAGTGGACATGGCCATACCCACTTTCTGCACTTGTCGTGGTTCCAAATGTTTCAATACCTCGGAAGCATTCTTTTCACCCATACTCAATAATAAAATGGCCGCGCGTTCAATTCCGTCCATGCTACCCCCGATCTACCCAAGATTTAACGACCTGTGCCACCCGTTTTGGTTCTTGATCTACCACCTGTCGTAGTAATTTCAGTTGTGAATCAAAATCTGTAGCATCCTTTATCGAAATTCTTCCCTCAGAATTCAGGCCCCCTGCACCACCTTGAGCATTCGCCGTTTGGACCATATCTTTATTATTGGCTAGGGTTTTGAGCATAGGTCTTAAGACGCCGAACAATAAGGCTAGGATAAAACCAGCGCCAAACACTTGTTTAATTAGGGACCAGAAGAAATCTTTTTGCCAGAAACTTTCTTCAGGCATTGCAGCAATAGGCTCGGGTTTCACAAAGCGAGTGTTGATCACATTTAAACTATCACCTCGCTTGTTATTAAGACCCACTGCATCCGTTACTAAAAGCTTAATTTGATCAATTTCTTTTGCCGTGAGTGGCTTCTGCGTGGTTTTTCTAGTTTTCTCATCCACTTCCACGCGATTATCCACTAAGACCGCAACGGATAAACGTTTAATCGTACCTGGTTGTTTTTTGGTATGACTTACGGTTTTATCCAATTCAAAATTCTTAGTACTTTGACTGCGTAAATCAGATGATTGATCGGTCACTTGCTGCTGTGCACTGGGTTGTTGCTGTGCATTAGCCGCGTTAGGAACTAAGCTGGGATTTCCCTGCGGAGAATTCGACAAAGCACCTGGAACGCCACCAGCACTATCACCTGTAGAACTGCGCTTTTCTTCCATCTTCTGTTCACTACGTAAAGACGGTAATTCGGGATTAAATAATTCTTGGGTTTGTTCAAAAGAAGTAAAATCGATATCGGCGGATACTTTGGCACGCACACGCCCATAGCCTAAAATGGGGGTTAAAATATCCTGAATTTTTTGCGCGTATTGATGCTCTAAATTTTGTCGGTAATCAAGGAAGCGATCCGTATCACTCATTGCCGTTTGTCCGCCGCCTTCATTGAGTAATTGACCGTCTTGATCCACAACAGTAACGTGACTAGCATTCATATTAGGAATGCTGGAAGCTACTAAATTAACAATAGCAGCAACCGTATGTTTTTTAAGATCTGCACCAGGATAAACATCCACAAAAACGGAAGCGCTGGCCTCTTGCACATCACGCACAAAAGCAGATTCACGAGGAATCGCTAAATGAACACGCGCCGATTTAACATCAGTAAACTTACCGATGGTACGCGCTAATTCGGCTTCCAATGCTTGTTTGTAACGTGCATTTTCCATAAATTGACTAGTATTAAAGGCATTACCACCAGAAAAGACTTCCTCACTCATTCCTGTCTCACGTGGCAAACCTTGAGCGGCTAATTTAAAGCGAGCACCTTGTAATTGCTCGCTAGGTACCATCACCAAGCCATGAGTGGGATCAATTTTATATTCAATACCTGAATGTTCTAGGGCAGAAATCACTTCGGAGGCATCACGTGGATTCATTTGACTATATATAGGGACAAAACTTGGGTCTCGCGACCATAAGGCAACGGCTATGCCTATAGCAATACTTGCAGCCAAGCCTATGAGCAAGCCCACTTGACGTGCAATGGTCAAACTTGCAAATTTTGCAGCGACTGTTGAAGCATTATCAGCCAATGCCATGATTCACTCCTGTGATTTTATCCTTTAAATGCTTATACCGGCATATTCATTATGTCTTGATAAGCTTGCACCACTCTGTTTCTAACTCTTAATGCCGCTTCAAATCCTAAATTGGATTTTTGGCTAGCAATCATGACTTCTCCCAAACTGACATTGGGATCGCCTAATTCAAATCGGGTTTTTAGGGCATCAGCATTTTGGGTTAAATCATTAATCTGGGTCATTACACTACGAAATACGTTGTTGAATGAATCCACACCTTTGCCCCCAAATTCAACGGAAGAACCACTGGCTTCATTTGCCATTGTTCTCATTTGATTAATCAAATTAACTGTATTTACGTCGCTCATTGATTATCTCCTATTAAACAACGTACCCTTCTTCACGCATTTTGGCTAACTTATAACGCAAAGTTCTTTCGCTAACCCCCAGTAAAGCAGCAACTTGTTGACGATTACCTTCATGTTCTAATAAAGTTTTTTCAATCAATTCAAATTCATGAATTTGTAAATTCTTACTGCTGTTACTTGCCGTTTCAGTAGGCACTTCGGATGCAGGAATTATAGTTGTGGTCGATAATTGCAAATGCTCTTCTTCAATAATGCCTTGCACTTGTAGAACTAAAGCACGTTGAATCACGTTGTCTAATTCACGAGCATTTCCAGGCCAAGGATAAGCCAACATCGCTTTTTGTGCCGAGGGACTAATCACCGGAACGATAGGTTGTTTATGGTGACAGTGCTTACGAATTAAATAATTTGCTAAAGGAATAATGTCATTTTTTCTTTCTCGCAAAGGATGCCATTGCAAAGGGAAGATATTTAAACGATAAAATAAATCCTCGCGGAAACGCCCAGCTTGTACTTCTTCTTTTAATTGACGGTTGGTGGTAGCTAGAATGCGCACGTCTAAACTAATCATTTTGTTAGAGCCAATGCGCTCTACTTCTTTTTCTTGTAAAACACGTAGCAATTTCGCTTGCAAAGGCAAACTCATCTCGCTGACTTCATCGAGTAATAAGGTTCCACCTTGAGCCTGTTCGAATTTACCTGGAGTGGATTTATAAGCTCCGGTAAAAGAACCTTTTTCATAACCAAAAAGAGTCGCTTCTAGCATTTGTTCAGGGATAGCAGCGCAGTTGATGGCAATAAAAGGTTGTTTGCGACGGGGAGAGTGATCATGAATAAAATGAGCCAAGACTTCTTTACCCGTACCGCTCTCACCACTAATCATAACCCCAACATCTGACTGTGCTACTTTTAAAGCCATAGTAACCAAAGCCTGACTCTTTGGATCTTGCGCTATAGGATCATGGCTCTCATCAACCATAGGTTCTTTAACATGTTGCGCAATTTTATCGGTTAAAGTTTGTGCACTGAAAGGTTTTTGTAGATAATCTACCGCCCCATGTCGAATAGCAACAACCGCATCTTCTACTGAACCAAAAGCTGTCATTAATATGACGGGAATACCTGGGCGTTTTTTTTGTATTTCCGATAACAGTTGATTACCATCCAGATTGTCCATGCGGATATCGGTCAATACTAATGCAGGATGATGAATATCTAAAAGTACTAGGGCTTCTTTTCCGTCACGCGCAGTAATATAGGTATGGCCAGCAATAGTCATCGTTTCAGCCAGCGCTTCTCTCAATACTGGATCATCTTCAACAATTAGTATATGGCTCATATAAAATCCTTGTTTTACGTTCCTAAGACTTTATTCCTACCAGGTAAATATAAATTAACCTGGGTACCAATACCTTTTTCAGACTCTAAACTGACAGTGCCTCCATGCGCTTTAACGACAGCAAAAACTACAGCTAAACCTAATCCTGTACCTTGTGCTTTAGTGGTATAAAAAGGTGAGAAAGCTTGCGTCTTCACCTCTTCGGTCATTCCAGTTCCATTATCCTCTACTGATATTTGTATACCCGAATCATCCATTGATGCAAGCGTTAAATCAATTTCTATTGCTTCAGACTGTAAAGAATTGATAATTAAATTGAGAACTACCCCAATTAATGACTCTCCATGGATAAAGCCTTCTTTATGCATTAAATGGTTATGCACCTTAAATAATGCTGAATAACTTTCCACATAGGGTTGTGCTCTTTGGATTAATTGAGTACACCAAAGATCCATATTAACCCATTTAGGCTCTATAGAGGTACCCCTTGCAAAAAGTAATAAATCTTGAATTTGTTGCTCAATGCTGGCATGACATTCTTGTAAACGGCGAATCCAGGTCTGACTACGATTATCTAAATTGGGCAAAGTGGATAAATGTTCGCTATACAACATTGCAGAAGCCAGAGGTGTGCGAATTTGATGCGCTAATTGAGCGGTCATGGTACCAATTGAAACCAGGCGTTTGTCATTTTCTTTGGCTTTTTCATAATCGCGAGACGCAGTGATATCGGTAAGAGTGATCAATATTCCGGGCAGACTGTCTAAAGATGAAATAGCCACATGAACTCGTCGACCATCGGCTAGAGAGACTTCATGGCCATCATCATCGCGAGGAACAAAGGCTTTTTGGATGACGTCTAACCAAAGTGAATCTAATAGGCCATAACCTAACATTTCTTCCGCAGAGGGATTTAACCAAACAATTCGACCTTGAGCGTTAAGAATTACCAAAGCCGTGGGAAGACTTGATAAAATATCCCATTCAGATAAAGGTATCTGTGGTCTGACAGCACATGTTTGGTAATTGGAGTAATGCATAGTATTTCTTTTTTTATTGTTATATGAGCTGTGTTGCAAAATTCGAGCCAATTTTGGAATTGTTTTAAAATCAATGAGTTATGACTTTATTTTATGAGATTAGACAGTTTTTTGACGGTTTTGCAAAATATCCGTCATAAGAAGTCCTGGTGAAAGCAATGGAGTTTAGGTCGCGACCCAACAAAGATCTTGTGAGATAGAGGGAAATTATTATTTTTTTTCTTGTTCATCCAAACTTTTTAAAAACTTCAATTTCTCCGCAATTTTAATTTCTAAACCGCGATCCACCGGTTGATACCAATTTGGAACTTTCATGCCTTCTGGAAAATAATTCTCCCCTGCAGCGTAAGCATAGGGCTCGTCATGTGCATAACGATACTCGTGGCCATAACCTAATTCTTTCATCAAACGCGTAGGCGCATTGCGCAAATGAATGGGGACTTCTCGCGACTTATCTTTTTTAACAAAATCCATCGCTTGGCCGAATGCTTTATAACCCGCATTACTTTTAGGAGCCACCGCCAAATAGAGAACCGCTTGCGCCAGAGCTAATTCCCCTTCTGGAGAGCCCAAACGTTCATAGGTTGCAGCGGCTTCATTCACTACCTGCATAGCCTTAGGATCCGCTAAACCAATGTCCTCATAGGCCATTCGTATAATTCTTCGGGCCAAGTACAAAGGATCCGCGCCGCCATCTAGCATTCTGCAAAACCAATACAATGAAGCATCGGGATTTGAACCTCGAACCGATTTATGCAAGGCAGAAATTTGATCATAGAAATTTTCGCCGCCTTTATCAAAACGTTTTCCGCCTTGAGCCAGAGCATTTAATACGAAGTCTTTACTCACTTCATTGATGTGTAAAGCCTGACAAGCATTATTAATTTGCTCTAAAAGATTCAATAAGCGGCGGGCATCTCCATCTGCATAATTAACAATGATATCTATAGCCTCATCGCTCAATTGTAAATGATTCAATACTCTTTCTTGTGCTCTATGAACTAATTGTTTTAACTCATCTTCAGTCAAAGAATTTAAAACATAGACTTGCGCACGTGATAGCAAAGCCGAGTTGACCTCAAAGGAAGGATTTTCCGTAGTTGCTCCAATAAAGGTAATGAGCCCGGATTCAGTATAAGGCAATAAGGCATCTTGCTGTGCTTTATTAAAACGATGAATTTCATCAATGAAAAGAATCGTACTTTTCTCATAAATTAAATTTTCTTGAGCTTTTTCTATAGCCGCACGAATATCCTTGACCCCAGAAAAGACTGCCGATAAAGCAATCCATTCGCAATTAAACGCTTCCGCAGTTAAACGGGCAATGGTGGTTTTGCCTACTCCAGGTGGGCCCCAGAGGATCATCGAATGAACTTTGCCCGCCAGAAAACTTAATTTGAGTGGTTTTCCTTCCCCCAATAAATGACTTTGCCCGAAGACCTCATCTAAGGTCTTCGGGCGTAAGAATTCAGCTAAAGGTGGTGTGGGTTCAGTAGCAAACAGACTCATTGTTCTACCACATCAACCCCTTTTGGAGGTTTGAATTGAAAAAGTTTAGCATCTAATTTGGGATTCGCTTGGATTTTTACTAGCTTCACATAAGTAATCTGCCCCAATTGATCGTATAACTCCAAACCAGTCAAATTTTCCTCGGTAAATAATAATTTAATCCTTTGGAAATTTTCTTTGGATGATTTGGACTTTAAATCAAATACCTGATTTTTACCTTGGGTGATCTGGCTGACTTCAAAATCTTTGGTAATGTTGTCATCATAGCCGCTTAAAAATAAAGCCGCAGTTCCACCTAACCCCTTTTCTTGTTTTTTGACAGTCACTTGCTCTAAATCAGTATCATAAACCCACATCTTCTTACCATCAGCAACAACTAATTGCTCCATAGGCTCTTTAGTCTGCCAACGAAAACGACCTGGTCTTTCTAAAGCCATGCTTCCTGAAGAATTGGATACTTCTTTCTTTTTAGCTTTTACGGTTTGTTTAAAATTAGCCGTCATCGTATGTAAGGCATTCAATTTAGCACGCACAAGCTCTGCAGGGGTTTCACAAAAGGCTGTACAAGAAAAACAAAGCAAGGTTGCCCAAAGTAATTTTTTCATTTTTAATCCTCTGTTACTGATGTGATCAACACATCACGGTATCCACCATCTAAAGGCCCAACGATTCCGCAACGTTCCATTTCTTCAACCATACGAGCGGCACGGTTGTAACCGATTTTTAAACGACGCTGAACTGCAGAAATACTGGCCTTACGGGTTTGCACTACAAACTCAACTGCTTGGTCATAGAGTGGGTCTTCATCTTCTGTAGATTGACCTTCTTCGTCTAAGCCACCTTCAGTGCTATCGCTAGTGAATTTTAAAATATCGTCCACATAATCAGGCTCACCTCGACTACGCCAATCATCAGAAATGCGATGGACTTCTTTATCATCCACAAAAGCCCCATGCACTCGCAATGGTGCGCCACTTCCGGGTGCCAAGTATAGCATATCGCCATGACCCAATAATTGTTCAGCACCTTGCTGATCAAGAATGGTGCGCGAATCGATTTTTGAAGAAACTTGGAAAGACATGCGCGTAGGAATGTTGGACTTAATTAAACCCGTTAATACATCCACCGAAGGTCTTTGGGTGGCAAGGATCATATGAATTCCCGCGGCACGCGCCTTTTGGGCAATACGAGCAATCAATTGCTCTACTTTCTTACCAACGACCATCATCATGTCCGCAAGCTCATCGATAACCACTACCACATAAGGTAATGCATCGAGCTCAGGAGCAGTGGCATCCATAGAATCTACTGGCTTCCACAAAGGATTGACCAAAGGATTACCATTTTCTCTAGCTTCAGTTATTTTGGTATTATAGCCAGCTAAATTACGTACGCCTAAAGCAGACATCAGTTTGTAACGTCTTTCCATTTCTTCTACACACCAACGCAAAGCGCTAGCGGCTTCTTTCATATCCGTTACTACTGGAGTTAATAAATGAGGAATGCCATCGTAAACGGATAATTCCAACATTTTAGGATCAATCATAATCAAACGCACTTGTTCAGGAGTTGCCTTGAACAAGATACTTAAAATCATGGCATTAATACCAACTGATTTACCCGAACCAGTGGTGCCTGCAACTAACAGATGCGGCATCTTCGCTAAATCAACCACCATGGGATGGCCAGCAATATCTACACCTAAGGCCAAGGTGATAGGTGAATGGGCTTGTTGATAGACTTCTGCATTTAAGACATCAGATAAACGTACTGTTTCTCGAGAATGATTAGGTAGTTCTAAGCCCACAACAGTTTTGCCAGGAATTACTTCCACCACGCGTACGGAAACCACCGATAATGAGCGCGCTAAGTCTTTAGACAAAGCGGTTAACTTACTGACCTTTATACCCGCTGCCAATTGCAATTCAAAACGGGTCACTACCGGTCCGGGATGCACAGCGACCACATCCGCCTGAATACCGAAATCTAAAAGATGTTGTTCTACATCACGCGAAACATTTTCTAATTCTTCGTGAGTATATCCGCCCATGGGTTTACCGGGTTGGCCTTTGTCTAAGAGATCTAGGCTGGGCAAACCTACGTTAGTAAAGGTGTTATTTTTGGGAGCACGAAATTCTTTAGGTTCGCGTATTTCTCGAATCACAGGTTTGCTAGGTTCAACTCTTTCAGGATTAACAAATAATATGGGTGCTGCACGTTCTTTAGGTGCCTCAATCTCTTTCTTCGTTTTAAAGAGTTTAGGTACCTCTCTTGCTTCGACGACAATTTTAGGGTCTTTTTTAGGCGAGCGCGCTTTCTCTTCTTTTATCTTAGAAGTGCCAAGATGTTCTAATTTTTTGAGTGCACTCAACGCCAATTCAAAAGCAGACAATGTGTAATATCCGACCATTTCAGTGGCTTTAAGCCAAGATAAACCAGTCAACCAAGTAATACCGACTAGTAGCATAGCCATGAGAACTAAAGTTGCACCATGCAAATTCAACATTTGATACCAACCGCCACCCACTGCTTGGCCAATAACCCCACCAGCGCTATGCACAGCGTCTAGATTACGAATTTGCGGTTCTATGCTTAATAAACCACAACCACCTGCAAGCATCATCAATAAGCCTACAGATCTTAAAGTAAGGATGGTGCTATCTAGGGTTTTGAAAGCGCGATAATCTTTAATAATAACGCCAGCAAAATAAGCAAAACCAACGGGCACTAAAAAAGCAAAGTAACCAAAAGCGAAATACAGAGCATCAGCAATGTAAGAACCTACTGTGCCACCAGCGTTAGCAATTTCGGCTCCTGCACGCGAAGCATGCGACCAGCCCGGATCACTGAGTTGGTA
>SCSO01000177.1 GCA_004297865.1 Legionella sp. | reverse complement strand
CTAAAAATACGTGAGCGTACAGTACCTATTGGACAATTCATTTGCTTAGCAATGTCTTCATAGGTACGTCCCTCAAACGTATGGAGTCCATAGCAAGCACGTAGATCATTAGACAATTTATCAATAGCTCTTTCCACTTGTTTATTAAACTCTAGAATTACGAGTAAATGTTCTGGAGACTCATAAAGATTAGAGGATTCGCGCTGCTCTGCAACAAATTGCGACTCCGATTCGGAACGCAGATTATTGGTACGAAAATGATTTTTTATGGTGTTCTGTGTAATTCTGTACATCCAAGTAGAAAACTGACTATTCGCTTTGAAGCTAGGTAAATGTCGGTAGATTTTCAATAGCACTTCTTGAGTTAAATCATTGACATGGCCTTGATCTAAAATACCAAAGTAGATTATTTGCTGAATCTTACTGGTATAACGCTTGAGTAACTCATTACAGGCGTCATCATCCCCATTTTGGGCGATTTGAACTAATTGCTCGTCAGTATAAGAATGTGGTTTTAGCATACACCCTCTAAACTCCATATGAGGACAGATTTTGATTCTATTTTGTACAATTATATACTAGGTTTTCAGCTGTTTCAGGTGGAGTAAGCGCAACTTCTCTTTAGGTATCTGATCATTAAATAAAATTAGAATTTTATTTTTTTTATCCTGCCTTAACCTTATTACCTGAAAGAGTTCATTGTGAATCATAATACGACAATCCTCATATTCACGGTGCTCTCCCGTCAATGAGAAAATAACCCATTGATTTTTAAGACATTTAATTTCTTTAACCTGAGGACAAAGGCTTTTATCTCGCCAGGACTCACTAAATTGCCATAAAAGATAAAAGAACAGCAATACTTTAAGCAAATTTGGCAGGGATGCTTCATATAATAGGAATAAAGTATATAAATAGAGAATGACTAAGAACCGCAGAAAAACCTTAGAAGGTCCTGGATTAATATGGACGGCAGATGATTGCGACAATTTTCTTTAACTCAGAATCTTGAGGTTCTTCATGCCCCATTAGCCAAGTGAATAATTCAGGATCCGTACAACTGAGCAATTGATCAAATAATTGCAATTCATTTTCTGATAAGGAATCTACCCTTTTATCTAAAAATTTTTGCAAAATCAAATCCAGCTCTAGCATGCCTCGACGGCAATGCCAAGCTAAACGAGCCTTCGTTTTTGCATCTAACATAAAAATCTCTTAGTAATTTATTTAAACATCAAGTACTATCTAAACTCGGTGCCGACTGATGATACACTATTCTCTTTAATGACAACAACCAAGATGAGCGATGAACAGCTATACTATTAACTCTAGACTATTGACCACTTACTCTGCAGAGGAAAATCCTTTGCATTTTGATAAGACAAAAAACTATTTATTTGATTTATCCTACCTTAGTGCATTAAATGTACAAGGTGATAAGGCGTCAGATTTTCTACAAGGCCAATTAAGCTGTGAAATGCAAGACCTATCGGATATTCATATGGTGCATGGGGCACAGTGTAATCTTAAAGGCCGCATCTTAGCCTTGTTAGATGTGGTGAAATGGAATGGCATTCAACTTATTCTTCCCCGAGATCTGCTCGAAGCTACTCAGAACTCTTTGATGAAAACTGCCTTATTATCGCGAGTTACCTTAACTGAAAATTCTAGCTTCAAAATATTTGGATTTTATTTACAAAATCCTCAGGATATTAAGCCACACTCCTCTTTTTTTCCTGAAGCGATTCAAGGACAAACTTATAATGAGCAAGGTTGTTATTATCATTTGGGGCAGAACTTTTATATTTTGTTACTGAAAAGCGACTATGTTGAGCCTGTCGTTTCTATATTTAAAACGCAACAGCAGTTATTCGGCTCTTTGACTTGGCATAGCTTACGTTTAATGCAAGGACAGATAGAGATTTACCCTGAATCTCGTGGTTTATTTTTACCGCATCGTTTAGGACTTCATGACACATCTTATATCAGCTTTAATAAAGGTTGTTATAAGGGACAAGAAATTATTGCGCGTATGCATTACAAGTCCACGTTGAAACATGAACTCAAACTCTTCGAAATCGAAACAGATGGACCATTATTTTCTGGACAAAAAGTATTTAATGCGGAAAAGAATAGTGAGATTGGCGAGTTAGTGGATTACACACCTCTGGATCAGCAACGATTTTTAGTTGCTGTCAGTATTCTGAAGGAAATTGAAGAATTAAATCATGTAGTCTGGTCTGAAAAATTGGAGTAGGTTGGGTCAAGACCCAACAATACCATTTCATCATCACTCAAGATTCGTATGTTGGGTCAAGACCCAACCTACTAATACTTTATTAGAAAACATCAATCCTTACCCGACCACATACTTTTCAACACCCGATCCTTATCAATAAAATGATGTTTCAAAGCACCACTGACATGCAGAACTATCATTCCTATCAATACACAGGCGATAATATAATGGGCATTAGCCATCAGCTCCGCTAAGGATTTGTCAGGACCAAGACCAGGAATAGGCACTTTAAAGAAACCAAAATAAGTAGGAACACGATCTGCCGCAACCGACATTATCCAACCACTTAAAGGCATTAAAATAAGTAAAACATAAAAACCGTATTGCACCACTCTAGACAAAATCCGCTCCCAAGTTTTTACAGTAACTGGTAAGGGGGGTTTCCCAATGGCGTGCACAGCAATAAAACGTAAAATCATTAACCACAAAATAGTAAGACCAATAGATTTGTGGATCATATAAGCAATTGCTTTATATTGATCAGGCACATCATCCAAGAGAAAACCGACAATCAACATAATAATTACGGTAAGAGCTATCAACCAATGGAAAGCTCTTAGCAAAGGACTATAGTTTCTCAACGGTGCTGCGTCCATTTATCACTCCTATGTTATACCGTTTCTAATTTGGGATTAAATTGCAATGTGGTTTGAGTCAAATCGAGAAGTTCGCGAATTGCCACAAAAAACATGGTGTAATTAAGTACCGTACTTGACTTTAAGTCATTTAAAATAAAGCGCCAACGCTCAATCAAGCCATGATGTAATTGCCCCCATGCCTCTAATCGTGCTTGTACATCCTTATTTTTGGAATCAAAATCAATAATACCAGCAGTTAATTGACATTGCTGCCAATCCAAATCATCACGCAGTGCTTCTCGCGATAAAGATTCCCAATGGTTTTCGGTAGGATGGATAATAACCTGGCTACGAATCCAGGTGAGATCAAGGTATTCACCGATGCCGAAATACAATTCCGCAACTTTGTCAATTTTAATCCCTTTTTCATTAGCAATTTCAATAATATCAGTCGCTGCAAATAAACCTCGAGTTACAGTGAGCTCATGCGCCAATATGGGTGGAATACCATCATTAATAAATTCAAGGTATTGTTCTTCATATAGGGCTTTTTGCTTTTCACCAAAAACGCCTGGCATCGCTTTTTTCAATTCGCTCACCCCTTGCGAATACAGCTTAATCGTTTTAGTAATATCCACACTACGACGTTGGCTACGCAAGAACCAGCGAGTGACTCGGCGGCAAAGACGAACATACAACATCATCATATCAATTTGTTTTTGCGCACTGATTTTTGTACCCAGCTCTTCAATTTGTTTCCAAATGGCTTCTAAATTTAGTACGTTGCGAGCAATCATATAAGCCCTAACAATGGCCGAAACGGGAGCACCGGTTTCGTCTTGCAAGCGATAAACATAAGTAAAGCCCATTTCATTGATAATGATATTACTTAATTTAGTAGCAATAATTTCGCGTCGCAAAGGATGATCTTGCATCTGTTTGCTAAAGCGATCTTGCAAAGGTTTGGGAAAAGATTGGATCAGAATCTGATTCATGTATTGTTCTTCAGGCACATCTGAAGCCAAAATTTGTTCTTTCAGAAGCGTTTTACTATAACACATTAACACTGCAATACTTGGACGACCTAAACCGTGCCCCATTAACTTACGTTCCGTAAGTATTTTATCATCAGGAAGGAATTCGAGGTTTCTATCGATTTTCCCAGTGCGCTCTAATTCATTAATATAACGACCCTGTAGTTCTAAAGATCGCAAAGCTTGTGAGGCGGTTAAACTAATCGCTCGGGTTTGTAAGAAATTGTCTCTTAAGACTAATTTAGAAACCTCATCCGTCATTTCACTTAATAACTCAATACGTTGTTTTGCAGTGAGATCACCTGCAGCAACAATACTGTTTAATAAGATTTTGATATTCACTTCTTTATCTGAGCAATTTACGCCGCCGGAGTTATCAATGAAGTCCGTATACACCATACCACCATTTAGGGTGTATTCCACGCGCGCTAATTGCGTCATTCCTAAGTTCCCACCTTCACCAACTACTTTACAACGCAATTGTTTCCCATTAATACGTAAGGCATCATTTGTACGATCCCCCACACTACTATTGGATTCAGTACTGGCTTTAACATAAGTTCCTATACCACCACTCCAAAGTAAATCCACTTTAGCTTTAAGAATATTTCTAATCAATTCATTGGGCTCAATGACTGTTTGTTTAATACCAAAAAGTTGTTGCATTTCTTTACTAACTGGGATGGATTTCGCACTACGATTAAATACACCACCGCCTTTAGAAATCAGCTCTTTGTTATAATCAGTCCAATTGGAACGTGGTAAATTAAATAAGCGCACCCGTTCAGCAAAACTTGTTTTTGCATCAGGGTTAGGATCGACAAAGATATGGAGGTGGTTGAAAGCACCAACTAATTTAATGTGCTCAGAGAGCATCATGCCATTACCAAACACGTCGCCAGCCATATCGCCAATACCAACGACAGTAAAATCATTATTTTGAATATCCATATCTAATTCATAGAAATGGCGTTTAACTGATTCCCAGGCTCCTTTTGCGGTAATTCCCATTTTTTTATGGTCATAACCCACCGAACCACCGGAGGCAAAGGCATCACCTAACCAGAAACCGTATTCTAAAGAAATAGCGTTAGCTATATCAGAGAACGTTGCTGTTCCTTTATCAGCAGCGACCACTAAATAAGGATCATCTTCGTCATAGCACACCACGTTTTCAGGTTTGACAATCTCTCCATCCACATAATTGTCAGTAATGTCTAATAAACCGTGGATAAAAAGTTGGTAACAACTGATCCCTTCTGCCAAGATTTCTTCGCGAGTGCCATTGATAGGTAAATGTTTAGGGACAAAACCACCTTTCGCACCACTTGGTACAATAACGGAGTTCTTAACTTGTTGTGCTTTCATCAAACCTAAAATTTCCGTACGGAAATCCTCACGACGGTCAGACCAACGCAAACCTCCGCGCGCTACTTTTCCACATCGTAAGTGAACACCTTCAAAACGAGGTGAGTAAACAAATATTTCCACCATAGGATGCGGTTTAGGAACACCAGGTATCGCTTTACTGTTTAATTTAATGGAAATGAAACTCTTTGGATTGCCATTGGCATCCATTTGATAGAAATTAGTACGCAAAGTAGCAGTAATCGCTTGGACGAACTGTCTGATAATTTTATCTTCATCAAGATTGGCTACATTATCCAAGTCACTTAAAATTTCTGTAACTAAAGCATTAAACCGTTCTTCCCTATTTAAAGGATCTGCGGGATTGAAACGAACTTCAAATAATTGCACTAATTTTTTAGCAATGCCCACGTTATTGTTGAGGGCCATTTCCATATAATCTTGGCTAAAGGTAAACCCGATTTGTTTAAAATATTTAGCGTAAGTACGCAATACACTAACTTCTCGCCAATTCAGGCAGGCAGCAATCACAAGTTGATTGAAATTATCATTTTCCGCATCACCAAACCATACATGAGTAAAGGCATTTTGGAATAATTCTTTAATGTCCTCAATTTCAAAATTAATCTCTTTGTTATAAACCATTGCAAAATCATTAATCCAAGTTTGTTTGCCATCTTGGTATTTCAATACATAGGGACGCTCGCTAATGGCGCGTAAACCTAATTTTTCTACAATAGGTAAAACATCAGATAAAGGAATAGTTGTATCATGTTGATACACTTTTAACCGAAAACTATTAGGTGCTTCTTCTAAAGGCTTATAGAAATTCAAACCTAACGGATTTTCTTCTGTCAACATTTGGATGTGTTTAATGTCGTATACAGCTGTTCGTGGCGAAAAATGATCGGTATAAGCAATAGGGAAGGCATTTTTATAAAGATTAAATAACTTATTAGCCTCCTCTTCACCGAAAGTTTCATATAAATTAGAAAGCAATTCGTCAGACCAGGAACGTCCTACTTCAATCAATTTCTGTTCAATTTCTTTTAAATCGTATTCAAAGCTTTCTTTAGGATCGACTTTAATAATAAAGTGAATTCTTGCCAATGCCGCTTCAGAAAACTGAGTAGAAAACGTAATTTCTTCTGCATGAAAACTTTCAGCAAGAATTTTTTGCATAGCCAGACGTAGTTCCGTATTGGTACGATCTTTAGGGACATACACTAAGCAAGAAATAAAGCGATGATAAACGTCAACCCGGGCAAACATACGTATTCGTTTTCTATCCTGCATATAGAATATGCCCATAGAAATTTCTAAAAGCTCTTCCTCGGAACCTTGAATTAAGTCATCACGGGGCATGGTTTCGAGAATATTGAGTAGGACTTTGCCAGCATGGCTATGGGGATTTAACTTAGAATTCTCCATAATCGTAGCCACTTTATGGCGTAAAAATGGAATATGTTTGGGATTTGTATGATAAGCCGCAGAGGTATAAAGACCTATAATTCGTCTTTCACCAATTACATTACCCTTTTTATCAAAACGTTTGATACCGATGTAATCCGTGTAAGCATCTCGATGAACTGTAGCCAGCGTGTTAGTTTTAGACATCACTAAAATGCGCGGCGACAAAGTTAACTCTCGAGCTTCTGGAGTCATTTCAGAAATAGAGCGAGCGTTGGATTTACTTAAACTCTCACGTAAGACGCCTAAACCCGTTCCAGGAATAGCTTGCAATAAGGTTTCCTTACCCTTTTTGATTAATTCATAATCACGAATACCTAAAAAGGTGAAATGATGGTCTTCTATCCAGTTTAAGAACGCTTTAGTTTCTTGAACTTCATTCTCATCAATAAATTTAGGAACATTATTAAGCTCAGCAATTACTTCAATCACTTTGGAGCGCATTTTTTCCCAATCTTCAAAAACCACACTATTTTCTTCAATAACTTTTACTAAATTTTGATGTAATTTATCTAGAATCTTCGGATCAGTTTCACGGTCAATTTCTAAAAGGACTGGCGCTTCAAAGAGGATATCTTTACTTTTTTGTTTAGAGTCACGCGGTAAAAGTTCGGTCACTTCATTTTTTTTATTACGTTTGACCCGAATTCCACCCATGTGAATAGTAAGGTGCGAAGAAAAACCCATTCTGCTGATCACCAAACGAATGGAGTCCACCAAAAAAGGCATATCATCACAAATGACTTCTACGACAGTATGAGTCGTTTGCCATCCATCAAGCTCGAAGTCAGGATTATAGATTTTAATTTTTATTTCATGGGGAGCACGTTCGCTAATCAACCCCCAAAAATTCAGCACTGCTCCGTATAAATCATCAGCTTCCCACTCACGAAGATCTTCTAAAGCAACAGTCCCATATAATTGTTTAGCGAATTCAGCACAAAGCTCCGCCTGCTTTCCTTCCATGGTGCTCTTAATTTTTTCAATTACAGAGTCAATTATTAGGTCTTTACCCTCTTCGAATTTATAGGACATTGATTCACCTCGTCAGGTTCGCAATATTTATTAATATTTTGTTTTCTAAATATATACCAAAGTGTGAGCACTTGCCCAATAACTTGGCGCAAAAATTTCATTATTTTTCATAGGAATACATTAAGTTACGATAGATGCACAATTAAGAGCCATTCACTGCAACTGTTTTAATATTCACAAATTCTAAAATCCCTTCTTGGGATAGTTCGCGACCATATCCAGAACGCTTAATTCCACCGAAGGGAATTCGCGGGTCTGAGGCGACTAAAGCATTTACAAAGCAGACGCCTGCTTCAATTTCATCAGTCGCTATACGTTCGCCTTTTTCCAGGTCTCTCGTGAACACCGCAGCCCCTAAGCCAAAGTGAGTTTGGTTAGCATAATGGATGGCCTCTTGTTCATCATTCGCGGTGATTATCGCAATAACCGGACCGAATAATTCTTCATCAAAGGCAGGCATTCCTGGCTTCACTTGGGTTAACAGCGTAGGTGGATAATAAAAACCCTTACCTTCGGGGATTATACCACCAGCTAATAATTTAGCACCTTGTCTTATTGATTTTTCGACTTGTTTTTGCAATGTTTCACGTAAATCAGCACGTGCTAATGGTCCAAGATTCACTTTCGGGTCCAAAGGATCCCCCATTTTATACTCAGTGATGAGTTTTTGAATTTTAGTGACTAGTTCATCCGCAACATTTTGCATGACTATAATTCGCTTTGCTGCGATGCATACTTGTCCAGCATTACTTAACCGAGAAGTGACGATACACTCAGCAGCTAAATCTAAATCGGCATCCTCTAAAACCACATAAGGATCAGATCCTCCTAATTCAAGTACCGATTTTTTTAAATATTTTCCTGCTTGCGCGGCGACACTAGTTCCTGCCCGTTCACTACCCGTTAAGGTGACTGCAACTATCTGAGGATGGGCTATCACGTTGGCTGCACCCTCATTATCAATGATAAAATGTTGGAAGACATTTTCGGGAAAACCAGCCTCTAAAAAAAGCGCTTCTATTCGTTGACCAGAGCCGGTAGAAATAGGCGCATGTTTCAAGATTCCGGTATTTCCCGCCATTAGTGTAGGAGCCGCGAAGCGCAAAACCTGCCAGAAAGGAAAATTCCAAGGCATAATGGCAAAAACCACACCTAAAGAGGAATAACATACTTTAGATAAATGCATTTCCGTTTGTACTATTCGTGGAGCGAGATAAGCTTCTGCCTGATTGGCATAATGCTCGCATAACCAGGCACACTTTTCGATTTCTGCTTGCCCGGCAGTAATGGGCTTGCCCATTTCTGATGCAATTAATACCGCAAGCTCCATTTTTTTATCTCTCAACAATTGTCCCATTTTTAACATCAAAGATTGTCTATGCTGAAAAGTTGTCTTTTTCCAATTCAAATAAGCTTGATGACCAGCCATGATCTTATTTTCAACAGTCTGCTTATCAAAACAATCATAACTAACCAAGGGAACTTCAGTTGCCGGGTTAATAGTCTGAATTTTCATAACACTCCTTGCACTTTAGATTTAATTGTTGATACTATTTTTATATTCTGTGTTGTTCTCTTTGAAAAGATCAGCACAATAATCAGGAAGTTAATACCTTATTAACGCTAGGACAATTAATGAATCTAAGCAAACTCACCTTTCAACCTAGTCAATATCTTGCTGCTTGGGCTGTGCATATTTTTACTGCAAGTGCTGCATGTATTGGTGTATTTACTCTTAATAAAATATACCAACATGAATATGTTTTTGCATTATGGCTAATGGGTATCACTGTTTTTATTGATGCCGTAGATGGCTCTCTTGCACGTCTAGTCAAAGTGAAAACGATTTTACCGAAAATAGATGGAGCCCTCTTAGATAATATCGTCGACTATTTAAATTATGTCATCACGCCCTGTTTCTTCTTTTTGGTTAAGCCGAACATGTTACCTCCGGAATATGCCATAGTGATTATTGCAGGAGTGACAATTACCTCCGCCTATCAATTCTGTCAGGCTGATGCGAAAACCCCAGATCATTTCTTTAAAGGCTTCCCATGTTATTGGAACATTGCACTGTTCTACATGTTTATATTTGATACTTCGATGAATTTCAATGCAATAATTCTTAGTATCCTTTGTGTGCTTATTTTTGTACCAGTGAAATACGTTTATCCTTCTCGTTTAGATTATCTTACAGACTCCAAGTCTTTAAAGATAATGATGCACCTTTCTTCGATTATTTATGGCATTAGTACTTTTTGTTTGCTTTTATATTATCCAGAAAAACATACTTTATGGCTCAGTTTATCCCTAGCTTACGTTGCTTTGTATTTGTATTTAAGTTTTTATAGAACGTATTATCCTATGATTATGGCAAAATTGAGCGCAAACAAAGATTTATAGAGCTATTTTTTTGTAGCAGCATAGACTTTGGCTATTTTATGATTAAAATAGCAGCTAAAATCAGTTTCCCGAGGAAAATATGTCAATATTCAAACCATATAATATATTATTTGTTTTATCTGCACTTTTTTTTAATGCGGCCATTGCTGCTCCAGCAGCAACAAGCCCATTTCCGCGCGGATGTGAGGTAACAGGCTTTGGTTATAACCAAAATTACCTGATCCTTAATGAAAGCGGTGATCAAACTTACTTTCTAATTCAAAATCGCTCTACAGATAAGATTGAATTAGAAAGACAAGATACTGGTGATGCCTTTATGACACCACCATTACAAACCACGCTCGAGCCTAGTAATTGGGCTGCTTTTGCCTCAGATGTGAAAAATTTAAACTTTAAATGTTTTAAACATCAAAACGAAAATACCGCCGTGGTTGATTGTCGAGAAGTTTTAGAAGTTTGCCAATATCCACGAGTGAAGTTTGCTTTAAGTAATATGGGCAATTATTGGATATCTACCAATAAATCGCAAAATGAAGTTATCCAAGATTCCGTGGCAAAAGGAATCTATCTAAAATGGTGATGAGTGGCTAATTTCTATTATGAAAATAGGTATTGGGCTCTAGGCATAATCGGAGCCCTCATCAATCTAGTTGGTCAATCCCAAGGCTATCCCCAGCCCTATTATATTATAGGTTCTATAGCTCTGCTCATCACAGCTATACATTACAGTCTACTTTACTTTATCGCTTTAGAATTGATTCTAGGTGCAGGACATACAGCTGTAATGCTTGGAGTTAGTACCTATATCCAATTTGCGCTCCCAGTTCTACTTTGTTTCCAGCTTTTTATTTTCTATTTAATGCTTGGCAAAGAGAACAGTATCTTTTTATTAATTGGTATTATCGGTATTGCGCTTTTATCCCTAGGATTTACTTATAATAATGAATGGATTTTCTTTCTAGGGGGTTTGTCTATCTCAATCTATGCCTATTATAATGCACTTTGTGGACATTATCCCTCATACATTTGGGCTTTTTTAAATACAATATTTGCTCTCATTGCTCTTTGTAAAATATTTCTTTAATTTTAATTTTTGGATTACTTATGACAAGAACAGCATCCACCATGCTTCCCTTAGGAACCGTGGCTCCAGACTTTCAATTGAATGATGTTATTACCAACAAAAGTATTCGTTTACATGATAACCAAAATTATATAGCTACCGTGATTATGTTTATTTGTAACCATTGCCCTTTTGTAAAACATGTTAATGCGGGTCTGACGGCTTTAGCGAACGATTATTTAGATAAAAACGTACGCTTTATTGCGATTAACGCAAACGATGTCGAGCATTACCCTGATGATTCACCGGAAAATATGATTATCACTGCAAAAGAATGGAATTATCCTTTCCCTTATGTGTTTGATGAAACTCAGGAAATAGCTAGCGCTTATCATGCAGCCTGCACCCCTGATTTTTTTGTCTTTGATGAAAGCCTCGCTTTGGCTTATCGCGGCCAGCTAGATGACTCTAGGCCTGGTAATAATATTCCTGTCACTGGAAGCTCCATTCGAAGTGCTTTGGATTGCCTATTGAAGCATGAGCCAATTAAATTAGAGCAAAAACCCAGCTTAGGGTGTAACATTAAATGGAAAGAATAATATTTTTCTTGAATTACACATTTAGGTAACCCATGTATCCAACAAGCATACTTCGTAGATTTTTTTCTTTAACCTGTTTATTTTTGAGCTCTTTGTTTAGTATGCAGGGAGCCTTCGCTAATTCCAAACCCGTAGAAGTGATTATTATAGGCGCAGGTGTTTCTGGGATCATTGCTGCCAACCAACTCAATCAACAAGGCATTCATGCGATCATTTTAGAAGCTAGAGACCGTATAGGCGGAAGAGTTTATACCATACAGCCCTGGGGAACAGCGACTGATTTAGGTGCTTCTTGGATACATAAAATTAATAATAATCCACTGTCTGCTCTTGCAATAAAATATAATATTCCTATTTTACCCACCGAATACAGTCATGAAAGTCCCGTTTCCATGTTGGAATCAGCCACTATCTTTGATGCTAACGGAAAAAAATTCAGTCAAAAAAGATTTGGTATTGCTTTAGAACAAATTAAAAAATTTATTACTTATCTTGATGATCACGCATCTTCTTTCAGTAATAACTACTCGATTACTGATGCTCTCCAAGACTATATGAAAATAAATCCAATGAATCAAGATAGCTTGGATTTATTAGTGCATATCAACGGAGACAGCGGTGAATATGAGAATGGCGCCAACATTGCCAATACTTCCTATAAGGTGGCGAATGATACTCAATCAGTAACTAGTGGCGCAGATGTGATCTTTACTCACGGCTATTCACAATTGCTCAGCAAGCTCACCCAAGACATTCCTATTTTTCTCAATCAAGTAGTAACTAAAATTGTTTATGATAAAGAAGGAGTCACGGTATACACTAAGGACAATAAACAGTATAAAGCTAAATATCTACTTTCTACCCTACCCTTAGGCGTTCTAAAAGCCAATACAATTGAATTTAGCCCCACTTTACCTAAAGACAAATTGGCCGCAATTCAACGTATAGGTATGGGCGTTTACAACAAAGCCTTTCTACTATTCGATAAACCTTTTTGGGATCTTAAAGCAGAATGGTTAGTCTTTTTATCAAAAAAAGAAGATTCACATGAAGATTTTGAAGTAATGAATTATTACCCTCGCTCTAAGCAACCAATTTTATTAGTTTTTACTACTGGTGATTTTGCGAGTGAGCTCGAAAAGCATTCAGATAAAGATATTGTCGATCTAATTATGAAACGTTTAAAAACAACTTATGGCAATAAAATCCCCAACCCCACCTCTTATCAAATCACTCATTGGGGAACTGATCCCTACGCCAAAGGTTCTTTTAGTTATCCACGTATTGGTTCCTCAGTAGAGGATTATAAAATTTTGGCAGCGCCCGTGGATAATAGGATCTTTTTTGCTGGGGAAGCCACTTCATCTACGGATCCCAGTACTGTAACTGGTGCATATCTATCTGGGATTCGTGCAGCGAATGAGATAGCGAAACTTTATAAGAAGAAATAAGCATTAAATATAGATTGGGCTTCGCTGAGACAAGTACCACCCTTGACCATTGGCTACCAACTCGTACGTGCCGCGACTTGTTCGCGGCATCCAGGAGATCTAATCAGCCGCAGTTTTCTTCATAAAGATCGCGCCATTCTGGATTTAACTCTTCAATTAAATTTAACTTCCATTGTCTGGGCGTTTGGGGCCAATGTTTTACACGCCCTACAAAATATATAAAAAAAAACCCGCATAAAGCGGGTTTCATCTAAATAATCTAAAATTATTTAGCAGGAACAATTTCAATCTGTAGAGTAGCTACGACATCACTATGAACGTGAATTTCGACCGTGTAATTACCAATGGAATGAATAGGACCTTCAGGCATAACGATTTCACGTTTGCTCACTTCAATAGAACGCTCAGTTAACGCATCTTTAATCTCGTTGACACCAACAGAACCATATAATTTACCTTCGTCACTAGCCAACGCATTAACGACCAAAGTAGTGTCATTAAATTTAGCAGCACGTTGTTCTGCAGTCGCTAAAGATTGCTGTGCTTTCTTTTCAAGTTCTGCACGACGCGCTTCGAAATGTTCTATATTTTTTTCAGTAGCGAATACGGCCTTGTTTTGTGGAATCAAAAAATTACGACCATAACCTGATTTTACATGGACTTTATCGCCCAAGTTTCCTAAATTACGAACTTTCTCTAATAAGATAACTTCCATCTTAAAACCCCTTAAGTTGACTCTCTCACCCGTACAGGGAGAAATAATCTAAAATTAAATAAACTATCTAATGCGCCGATGACTACTAACGCGAATACCATAAATGTTGGCTTTACCAATAGG
>SCSO01000176.1 GCA_004297865.1 Legionella sp. | reverse complement strand
AGTAATAGCAACTTGTTGTAATTCATTTTTAGCGAGATCAAACTTCTCTTTATTCACGTAAATTTTTGCTAAAGTCATGTGAGCCACATCAGCATAGACGGAATCACTGTAGTCCTTAATCAATTCATTAGCATAGGAACGCACTGCTTTAATGTTTTGATTAGAAAAAGCAATCATCATATTCTCATAAACGATAGAAGATTCTTGCTTTAATTTATCTTGATGCCAATGCCAATATCTATAGCCAGCAATACATAAAAGAACAATCGACAAAACAGCGGTTATTAAATTACCATACTTACGCCACCATTTTTTCATGGTTTCAATTTGTTCTTCTTCCGTCATATACACTGACATAATGCTCTCCTGCCCTTACACTAAATAATCGTTTAAATATTGATTGATGTCCGCTTGATTGACGGTAATCTGCTCTTTATCTTGCCGCAAATCTTTAATGCTCACTGTCTTTGTGGCTAATTCCTCATCACCTAAAATCAAAGCTAACCGCGCGCCACTTTTATCTGCCTTTTTAAATTGACTTTTAAAACTACCACAAGAATTATTCACTATTACTTTTATTTCAGGACGAGCGCTACGAACAGCCTCTGCAATCACCATAGCTTGGTTTAAACCTGATTCCTGACTAGCCATGACAAAAACCGCTTGGCCATTATCTTCTGTAGCCATCAAGTTGAGCGTTTCCATTAATAAAATTATGCGCTCCATTCCAAAAGCAAAACCAGTCGCTGGCGTGGGAGTACCGCCTAATTGCTCAACCAATAAATCATAGCGTCCACCAGCACAGATAGTTGCCTGACTTCCTAATTGATCAGTTACCCATTCAAAAACTGTGTGTCCATAATAATCCAGGCCACGTACTAACACCGGATTAATGGTATACGGTATATTTAAAGCCGCTAAACCTGAGCAGAAAGCATCGAAATGCGCGCGACTTTCCGTTCCTAAATGATCGATCAACTTAGGCGCTTCTTTGATTAAATCCTGCATCTCTGAATTTTTACTGTCCAAAATACGCAAGGGGTTTCTTTCTAAACGTCTTTTACTGTCCTCGTCTAGCTCATTAAAGTGCTCTTTAAAATAGCTAACCAAGGTCTCTTTATATTGTTGTCGTTCGGCTAATTCACCTAAGGAATTAATTTGCAACTCAACTGAATCAGCAAAGCCCAATTGGGTCCATAATCTATGGCTCATTGCAATTAATTCAAGCTCTATGCTCGGATTAGCTATTCCAAAAGCTTCAACACCAAACTGAGTAAACTGACGATAACGCCCTTTTTGAGGTCTCTCATGACGAAACATCGGACCCATATACCATAATTTAGGTTGCTGATTATATAGTAACCCGTGTTCGAGGCAGGCGCGTAAACAGCCTGCAGTCCCTTCTGGTCTAAGGGTAATGCTATCCCCATTCAAATCATTAAAGGTGTACATTTCCTTTTCGACGATATCAGTCACTTCACCAATGCTACGTTTAAATAGCTGAGTGCTTTCAATAATAGGAAAGCGAATTTCTTGATAGCCATAACGTGACAAACAATCAATGAAATTACTTTCAACAAAACGCCACAAAGCAGTCTTGTCAGGTAATACATCATTCATTCCACGGATTGCTTGAATTTTATCAACCACCTTCTTTCTCCATGAGGGTCATTTCTGGAGTAGAACTAAGTAGAGATTGCATTTTTGAAAGATCTGTTAACTTCAACTCATTCGTTGTAGTCGGTGGTGTAGATAAATCATTCATGACTTCTTCTTTAGCTGGAAATACTGTGCTTTGCGCGACATCACGGTTTTTTTGCCACCAGACACCTACAGCAACCATCACCCCTACAGCAAATAGAAAAGTGATCCAGCGAATCGCATGTTCGGCTTTATGCGTTTCTCGCTTACTTTGCCAAAGTGCTCTTTCGGTTTTCTTTTCATAGGTTGATTGATTATCAAAAATAGCTAAGAAAGGATCTGGAGAAATTCCTAATAATTTGGAATACGCTCTCA
>SCSO01000175.1 GCA_004297865.1 Legionella sp. | reverse complement strand
ACCCTTCTACCTTGAGCTGCATGACTTTTCCATGCCAGGACACTAATATCACCGGTGATTTCTGCATTTCGTAAGCATGCGTACCATCGGCACTGGTCATACTCGCTAACCAGCCTGGTGATAATATAGTGAGATTAGTGCGTACGTACATTTTATCGTTAGACAACCAAGCGCGCGCATCCCCACCACTTACAATTAGGCGTTGACTGCCCGGCGGTGGCACGCCATCTAATACGTGCAATAATAAATCACTGGCTTCAGGAGGAATTCCTTCTCCTAAAGGAGTAGTTTTTGCGTTAGGGCCATAACCCTGCACCCTCAAATCCACACGATAATCTACTGCTTTTTGTCCAGGAATTAAGGTGAGCATTACCGGCGTATTCAATCCTTTTAAACGCACTGCTAAATTTCCATAGTTATATAATTTCTGCGCTTGAATCATCAATGTGTTACCCGTTTTATCCCATTGAATATTAAATGCAGAAGGATCTCCTAAATCGTAGGCAGCAATCGGCCAGGGCGCACCAGTAGAATCCAAAAACACTAATGAAGACACAAATCCTTGAGATAAACGAATCACTGGTGGCGTTGAGCCTGGTGATAAGTTAACAAATTGTGAGGTAGCAGTGGGCTTAGGTGGAGTACCTGGAGTAGAAGCCTGCGCATACTCAGAGGTTTGATAAGTTTGTTTTAAACGTACGACTTGCTCTGGCGTCAAAGGATAAAGGCTTTCCGTCATATCTTTGAATGCTTTATTTTTAATGACTTCATTATCAGATTCAGTAACCGCTCCGGTATTACTCGGATCGTCATTAGCATCATTGTCTTGGCTTACCGTGACTGAAGTATTTGTATTCTGAGAAGCAGGCGCTTGATTATTCTGATTAGTAGTTGCAGCGTTGTTGGCTGTTGTATCCGTTGCTTCTTGACCATCTGTTCCAGGATTCTTTGATAATCTTTGTTGTAAAAGACGTAATTGTTGCAATGCTTGTTGAGCATTATCGTCCTGAGCATGAGCGGATAACCCAGTGAGGACTGCGAAAGCTGTGATGAACGTTTTTTTTATTATTTTATTTATTTTTATCATATTATTCGTTTATCCCACCAGTTGCTGGCCCTACTACAAATTGTGAAATACCAATTCCTCGAGGCGAATTTAAAGTGGATACTCGGGTAATTAACATCGTCACGATATTATTTTGCTGTGAAACCTCGCTCGCACTTTGATAAGTGACTAGCAAAGGCATTTGGATTTGCCAAGAATACACCCCATTTAGTTCACCTTTGCGCATGATAATTGGAGCACGAGTTGCCACTGCTGAAACGATCATTTTTTTCGCTTTAACTGCATCTAGGTTGTTGGATTGTTGTAAAGCATTTAAAAATTGATCCCAACCTTCCGCAGTGAAAAATCCTGAGGAGGCTTGTAATTCATCACGATAGTTTACGAAGTTATAAGTGAAGGCTGCAATAGCTGCTTGGTTAGCCCATTGCAATACTGCTGAATCCGATTGGTTAGGTTCATTCAAAGGAAATAAAGGCGTGATACGGCCATTGATACTGGTAGCAAAATACTTAGGCGCTGGTGGATGTGTAATGATGTAGATTAACATAGCCCCCATAACCAAATTGACGACTATAGCAATAATCAATGCAAGCAGGACCTTGCGTTGACTGTCCTTATAAAAATTATTGCGTAAGGTAACTACTGTTAAGGCATCTTCAGCCATAATATCCTCTATTTATTGCGGTATCACTTTTACCCTTTCATCATTCGGTGGATCTGGCGGCAGTAATGATGTCGATGACATATTAGGTGCCGGCAAAGCAGTTAGCATTATCGGTGGCAAAGCCCCATTTGTAGCATAATAATCAGGGTTCGGTCTTGCCAAGTATCGATTAAATATTAACAACACTAAAAGACAACTTAAACCTAATGAAAATACTAATGCCATTAATCCTCGTCTATAGATGAGTACATTAAAGTTCTTATTCTCTTTAATCTGTGCCCATGAATTCCGACTCATTCATTCCTCTTTAAGCTACCGCTCGTCTAAAAGTAATTTCTACTCGTGCGTTAGGTGACTTATCACCACCTTGACGATAACTAGTTATAGGTTTATCACTACCTAAACCTTGTGTAAAGACTAAGCGGCTGTCTATGCCTTGTGACCAAAGGTATTCACCGACAACCCTTGAGCGTGCAGTGGTTAATGAGCGCTCTCTTTGCACAGATATATATTTGCTACTGTAGCTATTTATATTAACAGCAACTTTGCGAAATTGTTTCATGAAAAACGCAATGTCATTTAACAAACCATAAGATCCCCATTTTAAATGGGCGGTTTGTTCAGCAAATAAGGCACTGGCAGGGATACTAATCATATAATCCTGCCCCATAGTAACAACCTTTATACCTCGTTTATGAAAGCTCCTAAGATATTTGGCGATGGTAGCGTCACAAGCGCCTTGAACTTTGCAAGGTAAAGTACGTACATCATCGGGAATGTAATTATCCCGACGACAAGCACTCAATTCGAGCAAACTGATGAGAGTCAGTATCCGAATTATTAAAATGACGTAGTTAGTAAGTGCTGATCTCACGCCTTATCTCCGTTTTGAAAAAAGATTAACAGTGTTATCTTTATTTAACTGGCTTTACTAACCCTATAGATAATAAAAACATACAAATCATTACGTTACAATGATTTTATTAAAAATGCCAATTTTTTTAGTGAAATACTCAGAGAATAAGCAGATTTTACAATTAGGTGGATTCTTCTTCTGCTTTATTTTTGACTTTTTCGCGCTCAACAATAATTCTATCGGCGAGATCTTTAACAACTTCGGTAAGTGCAGTGGGATCGATATAATCTCTTTCCACCGGTGGATAACTAGTGGCTAATTGAAAATCTTTGATTAATTCGTTAGCAACGGTGCCGGCATATTTATCTTTAGCTCCAGCCAAACGCTCGATCTTCATCATATAATCGCGAGTTTCGGTAATAGGTAATAAAGATTCCGAGAAGGTAGCCACATCCGCAACCAATAATGGAGGTGCGCTAGGATTGACGCGTAATCGAGTGAAGATTGTTAATGCACCTTCCACTTCTTCTTCAACCACATCTTCCACAGGCTCAGGCTCATTTTGATTATGAAAGGCAATCAATGCAGAAACGCCTCTTTCAATAGGTTCTTGGACAGTAGATTCGCGTAAAAATTTAGTGATTTGCGTAATCTCTTCATTTTCTACAAATTGAGTGATGCTTAAATCGCCACTATCTAAAACACGCTGAAATGAGGACTGTTGTTTTTTTAATTTATTTAAAAAATCATCCGGTGGAGGTTCCACTTTCAAAAATTGATTGACCTTTAATTGTTTAACCGGTTTTGGATTAGCATAAAACATCCGCGCTCGAACAATTTTGGATTTGAAGAAGATATGTGCTTCACCTTCCGTTTGTTCTTTAAGGTCTAATAAATCTACTCGTGCACGCTTTTCAAAAGACGAGCTTTTAGTATCCATATAACTATTGGCAATACTGGAATCTTTGGTTTGGAAAGAATCCACTTTGGTAACATAAGCCTCACCTGCAGTTTTAGTAAAAAAGTCCCAAGTTTCGGTGGGGTCTTCTAATTTCATACAGATTTTAATGTTAGTGTTCGCACCGATAGAGGCCGCTTCTTCTTTAGAAGCTTTTTGGAATGCCGGTAAATCTTGTCCTGCAAAAATGGCGGAGAAACCTAAAGAACGAGCCTGTGCAGGAACCACTGCAAATCCTTGCACTGCATAATAACCATACTCATCTAAGATACACAAATAAGGTGTGGGCGCAGTAGTGGGTTTTCTTAGAATCACATCACGGTAATCCCCTTCTACTTCTTCTCCAAGACCAGCAGCCATCATTGCCTTTAATGAAGACACAATAATTTTGCCTAAGTTGGATAATTCATCCGGTGATTTTTCTAAGGCGGGTAATAGCACCACCAAAATACGTCTATTTAACACCACATCTTTAAAATCAACCTCGGCAAGATTGGTACGAATGATATGACCATAAGTATCTGCTAAAGAGGAGAAGCTGCGAACAAGCTGCATGGTTTCATTACCATGCAGCT
>SCSO01000174.1 GCA_004297865.1 Legionella sp. | reverse complement strand
AAGATTTTCCCCGCCAATCACCAAGGATTTAAGATGGGGCAAGGCAATGCGTCTGTTATTCAAGGCATCAATCAGCACCTTAAAATAACTAGGCGTTAATTTAATCACATCAATTTTTTCGCGACTAAGAAAATTTAAATAATCATTGGGATTTTTTTTAATATGGTCATCGCAAAGCACTACGGTCAAGCCAAGCATTAAAGGCACTATAGTAATAGTCACTGCCATATCAAAAATATGATTAGACGAAAAATCCACCCGTTGCTGAAATGAAACCTCACTATATTGGGCAAACCATTGGCAATAATTAAGCACATTGCCATGTTCAATAACCACTCCCTTAGGCGTGCCAGTAGAACCCGAGGTATAAATCACATAAGCTAATTGATTAGCCGCGATGGGCAAACCAGGGTTGCATGAAATTTGTTCATTTACCGCCGCAGCTATGGTCTCAATAACCAAGGTTTTACCCTTATACTGAGTAAACAGCGGCTGGTGTTCGGCAGAGGTAATCACTAAATCCGCTTGACTGCTATTTAGTATTAGTGCTAATCGTTCGGTCGGGTGGTTGACATCAATCGGTAAATAACCGCCGCCCGCTTTGAGTATGGCGAGCATGGCTACTAATACATCAATAGACCTAGATAAGCATAAGGCGACTGGAGCATTGGCCTGTAAGCCAATACTCAATAAATAGTGCGCAAGACGATTCACTCGTTCATTTAAGGCTGCATAAGTTAATGTCTCTTGGTGATGAATCAAGGCCAGAGCTTGTGGATGGGCCTGTACCTGTTCTTCAAACGCACTCACTATATTATTTTGCTTCAACCTAAAACTCCTTGCCAGAAGAGTCATGACCAATGTTAGTGAATACTGCTTAATTTCAGTGTAGACAACATTAGATATTCTTGCCATAAAGGCAGAAATCTTGATACCATCGCCGCGGATTTGTTCATTAAATAAACGAGGAAGAATAAATGTTGCGGACAGAAGAACTACAAAGTAACTTTAAAAGACGTATGCGGCTTACAGGAGCTTTAGCAGCTATGCCCATCACTATGTTAATCTCTCTTTGGGATAAGATTGACAGTGATTCTAGTTATCGAAATCCATTAAGAAATGATAAGGCAACCCAATTCGCTATTAAAACCCTCATTGTTGCCGCTTCACCTGTATTTTTAGTGACTACTGCTCTTTTATATATTCCTGGAATTTTTGTGGCTCTTGCTCAAATTTTATCCTACCCCGTACAATATTTCATTGCTAAATATCAAGATTCTAAAGGGGTAGAGCCTACTAATGAGAACAAACCCAACGAAAATCTCTCTGGGGCTCAATACAATGAAAGTTCCTTTAATGATGAACCTAGAAACTCAGCTTTTAGAGCAGAGCGAAGCTTTGATGAACCCTTTCATTATGCCAGTCCCTTTGAGCATAGATCGAATGATGATGATAATAATGAGAATGGGGACTTTCTCGATGATGTTGAAGAATGGATTGAGGAAAATGTCCGTTTAAGAGGTTAATAAACCTTTAAAACCCTGAATAGCCCAAACTATTCAGGGTTTTTTATTAATTATCCATT
>SCSO01000173.1 GCA_004297865.1 Legionella sp. | reverse complement strand
TAGTAGGGGCTTCTGTAGGTAAAGATTTAGCTGAGAAAAAAATGACCGAGCTGGATAATCTCGGAGATCGAGTGCGTCGGACGCAAACTCCAGAGGAATTATCACGAGTTCTAAAAGAAGAAAAGCAAGCAGATCGATCTTACAATCAACATCGAATGTTTGCTTTGGGTATGGATAAAACAAGTACTGCAGTCTTTGTTGATGAATTAGCCGAACGAGTCAATTGCAGTAATGCAGCTTAAGCTTAGCTTTCCTTCTCAGCCGGTTTCTTTTCCGGCTTGGGAGGGCAATGAAACTCTGCGGTAATTTTATTATCGGAATCCATCGCTTCAAGGACCACGGGGAATTTCCACAAATTATATACATGCTTGAGTACTGATTCAGTGGTGTTGCCTAAAGGCACGCGATTATGTTGGGAATATCTGAGCGTCAAAGAACGATCGCCTTGAATATCGACAGAATGAACCTGAATATCAGGTTCTAAATAACCTAAATTATATTGCTTCGATAAGGCTTCACGAATATTTTGATATCCTTGTTCATTATGAATGGCATGCACATAGAGTTCCGGGCTGCGATCGTCATCAACAATGTAAAAGAGTTTTAAATCACGAATTAATTTAGGCGAGAGATATTGCGCAATAAAACTCTCGTCTTTGTAATTTCGCATCGCAAGATCTAGAGTGCTTAACCAATCAGTATTGACTAAATAGGGGAACCAAGCTTTATCTTCCTCGGTAGGATTTTCACACATGCGTTTAATATCCTGCATCATGTGATAACCCAAAGTGTAAGGATTTATGCCATTAAAGTAAGGGCTATTATAGGGTACTTGCATAATCACATTGGTATGACTTTGCAAGACTTCGAGCATAAATTCATCAGTCACTAAGCCTTCATCATACAAAGCATGTAATAAGGTGTAATGCCAAAAACAGGCCCAGCCTTCATTCATGACTTTGGTTTGTCCTTGAGGATAGAAATATTGGGCTAATTTACGAACAATTCGCACAATCTCTCTTTGCCAAGGTTCTAATAGAGGTGCATTTTTCTCAATAAAATAAAGAATATTTTCTTGAGGTTCCGTGGGAAAATGAGTTTTTTTACCTGCGGCTTCGGCCTGTTTATTTAAGGGAATGGTGCGCCAGAGATCATTGACCTGTGATTGCAAATACACTTCGCGATTTTGCTGACGAATTTTTTCCTCTTGAATTGATAATGGCGTAGGATGCTTATAACGATCCACTCCATAATTCATTAAAGCATGGCAGGAATCTAATAGGGATTCAACTGCATCAATGCCATGACGTAATTCGCAATCGCCAATGTATTTTTTGGCAAATACCAAATAATCAATAATGGCATCTGCTGAGGTCCACATTTTAAATAAATAGTTATTCTTGAAAAAAGAATTGTGACCATAGCAAGCGTGCGCAATCACCAAAGCTTGCATAGCCATGGTGTTTTCTTCCATTAAATAGGAAATACAAGGATTAGAATTAATCACTAATTCGTAAGCTAATCCCATATGCCCACGTTTATAGTTTTTTTCGACACCAACAAAGTGTTTACCAAAGGACCAATGATTGTAACCGATGGGCATACCTACGGAAGCATAGGCGTCCATCATCTGTTCTGCAGTAATAATTTCGATTTGGTTGGGATAAGTATCCAATTTAAAATCTTTCGCAATACGCGCAATTTCACGATCGTAATCTTGAATTAATTCGAAGGTCCATTCCGCACCTTCAGATAAAGGCTTTTTTCTCTTCATGCGGTTTTCCTTTTAAATAATTCACGAAACACTGGATAAATATCAGCTACATTATCAATATTTTCCATCGAAAAATTACCATATTGTTCTTTTACTTGTTGGTAGACTTCCCATAAACTTTGATGATGGCGTGGCATAATTTCAATGTAGGCAAAGTACTGTAACAAAGGCATAATTTTTTCTTGTAACAATTCTTGGCAATAAGGTGAGTCAGCGTTCCAATTGTCACCATCCGAGGCTTGTGCCACATAAATATTCCAGGATTGCGGCGGATAACGGGCTTCAATAACGGTATTTAAAAGTTCTAAAGCACTGGAAACGACGGTACCTCCGGTTTCACGGGAATAAAAGAATTCCTCTTCATTCACTTCTTTGGCAGACGTATGATGGCGGATAAACACCAATTCGATTTTTTCATAATTCTTAGTTAAGAACATATATAGGAGAATGAAAAAACGTTTAGCAATGTCCTTTTTGGCTTCATCCATGGAGCCGGAAACGTCCATAATGCAAAACATAACGGCTTGGGTTGAAGGCGCGGGTATACGCACACGATGATTGTAGCGTAAATCAAGAGTATCAATAAAAGGTACGGCACTGATTTTTTTCTTAAGAAATTCGATTTCACTTTGTAATTTTAAAATAGCCATTTTATTAGGTTTGGCGGAATTTTCTAAGTGCTCTAATTCTGCTTCCGCTTCTTTAAGTTGTCTTTTATAAGGTGATGCCAGAGCAACGCGGCGACCAGTCGCTTGTTTCATTGAACGCAAGACATTAATGTTATTAGGGATACCACTGGTGGTTACCCCAGCTCTTACGCTTTTAAAGGTGTTAATACGCGCCAACTCTTTTTTCACTAAATCAGGAAGCTCTAAATCTTCAAAATAAAGATCTAAGAATTCTTCACGAGACAGTTCAAAAACAAAATTATCTTCCCCTTCACCGCTGTCACTGGCATTGCCTGCATCACCTCCAGAGCCATTACCACCGCCTGGGGGACGTTTTATTCTATCGCCGGTAATGAAATTATCATTTCCCGGAAGCACGCGATCGACATGACCGCCCTGACCTCGATGAAACATGGGTTCGGAAATATCTTTTGCGGGAATAGTGACTTGCTCGCCTTGATCAATTTCAGTAATGCTGCGTCTACCTACTGCATCGGAAACGGCGCGTTTGATTTGATTTTTATAACGACGAAGAAAGCGTTGGCGATTCACCGTACTTTTTTTACCGGCATTTTGTCGTCTATCAATCAGTTGCGACATAATTTACGCTCCACACCTTACTCACCGTAAGAGTTAACTTCGTCAGTTTGCTGTCATTGCAAACTGACTCGTCCATGACTTCGTTGCAAGTTCTTTTATTGAGATTTACGTACGCGTAAATACCATTCACAGAGTAAACGAACTTGTTTGCGAGTGTAGCCTTTGTCCACCATACGAGAAATAAATTCCTCGTGCTTTTTCTTATCATCTTCCGATGCTTTGGCATTGAAAGAGATAACGGGCAATAAATCTTCGGTATTGGTAAACATTTTTTTCTCAATCACTGATTTGAGTTTTTCGTAGCTATTCCAAACCGGATTTTTACCGCGATTATTTGCACGGGCTCGCAGAACGAAATTCACCACTTCATTACGAAAGTCTTTAGGATTAGAAATTCCAGCTGGTTTTTCAATTTTTTCCAATTCCAAATTCAATAAGGCTCTATCAAAAATCTCGCCAGTATCTGGATCTCGATAATCTTGATCTTGTATCCAGAAATCAGCATAAGTAATGTAACGGTCAAAAATGTTTTGACCGTATTCAGAATAGGATTCTAAATAAGCGGTTTGAA
>SCSO01000014.1 GCA_004297865.1 Legionella sp. | reverse complement strand
CAAAACCATTACTTTTTAATTCTTTCACTAAATCCTTCATCGGCTTATAAATACGCACGTAAGCCGGGTATTCTTTATTCCCGATTTTTTGCGTCTGACCTATAGGATTCGTTAAATTAAATTGCAAAGCGTGCTGGGTAATTTGTTTAAGCTCTTTGGGAGTATAACCTGCAAAAAGCTGGGCATAGAAAAAGTAACGGGGGAATACGCGATTTTCATCTGGCGATTTTTCCCAAGCAGTTGCGCCATCGGCTAAAGGAGCGTCGTAATACACGTTTAATAAGCTATCTGCGCAAGCGGGTTTATCTGTAGGAAGATAGGGGCCTGTACCAGCACAATTTTTGTCTAATTCCTTTAAGGCTGCTTTGCTCAACCAAGGGTTCATTTGCGCAAAACTAGCAGGTCTTTTAACTTGATGATGAGCAACCATCCACAATAAAGTGGCTTCACCCACATCATTTTTCATCATGGTATTATCCCAATCAAAAGCAGCGACCGGTTTATGCTGCGCATCATAATCAGGGCTATTTTTCCCATATTGTTTAATCAGCGCAGTTAATTTCTGCTGATTATCCCCAGCCCAACCTTCAGCAGGTAACTGAGCAAATACCGCAGTACTAAAAAAAAATCCTAAAAAAACAGTAAGATAGAAAGCTCTAAGGGACATGAAAAATCCTATGGTGGAGGATAAAAGGTTAAATCTTAAATCATTTTGGCTATATGGGGCAAATGAAATAACCTTAAGAAAACCTTAAGCTAAAAATGATAAAATTTACACAATGTGCTTTTTATTTAGAATCCCATGCCTTTAGACAAAACCCAAATGATGAAAGTTCTTAAAGAGGTCTTGCCCAACTGTTCTATGACTAAGGGGATGACACCTTTCCAATTATATTGTTGTCTGGAAAGTTCATTGTTATCAGTTGCTGGGGCAATAGTAGTTAAAATCACATTAAAAGATCGACAAGAATTAAAATTTATCGCACAAACTGAAAATGGTAAAACAGTGCTAACCTCCATGGATTGTTTAGCAACAGACTGTGGTGACGGCATAAATTTTGAGTTTTTACCAGAAATCCTCACTAAATTAAGCGAATTGAATCTTCCGGTTACGGCTATCCAGTTTCCCCATGCCTTTATGATAAAAGGACGAGCGACTGGAGTTGCTTACAGGGCTCATTTCAATCACCTGGTGATTTATAAAGACAGTACTGACAAAATCAATGCCAGTCTTATTGATTCAGCAACGAATCCATTGGGCGTTCATAACCCGGTGCCTGGTTTGAATTGGTTAATGTCAAATTCTATCCTTTCTGGAAAAGAATTAATTCAAACGAAAGTCCTAAGGTTAATGGCCACTGATGAAGCGAAGCAAGCCTTAAAAAGTTTATGTGGCTTACCCAATGTCGATAAGATACAAGTCACCAATCCTGTGATAACGATGAAACAACCTACGACAGGTGATAAACGTTGCGGAATTTACACCTTGGCATCGATCGCGTCCTTAATCAAATATATGACTTCTGAAGAGTCTGTCACTATCAATGGTGTTGCGAAAGTAGCTAATGAAGCCCATCAACTCCTTAATGAAAAGGAAATGCTCGACATTTCTCAGCAACAAGTTTTTACTTACTAGTTATTAATCCCATTGATTTCCACCCTCTATAGGTAGCTATATTCAAGACACCTACGTTGCGAAAAACCATCTCAATTTTGCAAAATCATTCAATTAAAGTTGTATTAAAAAAATCATCGTTTACACTGCCTCAGGTTTTTAAACAACGGAGATGTTTGATGGAAATAAAAGAGTTGTTACGTCCTCCTGCCTATGCTATCGGAGGGGGTGCACTAGGATTTTTCAGTGGCTCAGTAGTTGGAGCAGCCTATGGCGCAGCAGTCAGTGCAACAGGTACTGGAATTCTTAGAGCCGCAACTAATGGTGATCATAATATAGTGTCTGCCAGTGCAGAAATGGGCGCTCTTGGCAGCCTCATATTTTTAGGAATCGTAGGTACTATTGCTGGAAGCGCGTGGGGGTTATCAAAAGGCAATTATCTCTCCCTAAAACCTGGCGTTGAAGGCTTCTATGCCGTAGTTACTGGGCTTCTTGTGTTTGCAACTCCTCTTGTCGGAGGAGCAATTGGTCAACCCTTGCTAAGGGACATTCATGATAATCAATTAAGCTCCATGTCTTTTTTTCTATTTAACTTACTTGGTACGTTTATTGATGTGGTGGCTTCTATTGTTGTCGGTGGAGTCTTTACCGCTTTTTTTGTAACTTGCGATTGTCAACCAGAGCAAAGCAAAAGACCTCAGGTGTAGGTGCAATTGAATTGACTGCCCTGATGCCAGGGCAATTTTTAGTTAGTCTTTTCGTCACTCTTTATTATCGATGTTTTTTACGAAAGCATTCCACTAAATGATCATCCACCATACCTATGGCTTGCATATAGGCATACATAATAGTCGACCCCACAAAACTCATGCCGCGTTTTTTCAAATCTTTAGCTAAGGCATCTGATTCCGCAGTATGCGGAGCCACTTCTTTCATGCTTTTAGGCTGACTAACTAATGGCTTGTTATTCACAAACTGCCAAACATAAGCATCAAATGAACCAAACTCTTTTTGAATAGCCAAAAAAGCCAAAGCATTTTTACGCGCAGAAAACACTTTCAAACGATTGCGAATAATCCCAGAGTTAATGAGTAGATCTTCTAATTCCTCATCGGTCATCTTAGCCACCAACTGAGGATCAAATTGTTTAAACGCTTTGCGATATTCCTCACGCCGTTTAAGAATAGTCTCCCAACTCAACCCCGCTTGCGCACCCTCTAAAATCAACATTTCAAAATGCTTACGATCATCATGCACCGGAATTCCCCATTCCTGATCATGATATTGTTCATAATGCGGCTTATTCACACCAACCCAGGGACATCGATTCATTATTAATCCTTAAAAAAAAGAAAGTTTACCACGAATAACTCCAGTCAGACTCTGATGTATCCCCACAAATTTTTTGTACCCTAGATCTCCCTTCTCCCTTCAAGGGAGAAGGTGCCCAGAGGGCGGATGAGGGTAATTAAATTCAGCCCTGACGAAAGCAATGAAGTTTAGCCTAGGGCCGAGAGATTGTACTGATACCCTTTTATAATTCGTGCGGATCCTCAGGATCAGACACGATTGATTTTGATTGTGCTGTTTGCGGAATAATTCTGCAAAAACTTATTTTTAAATACAAGTTGCATTATTAATTACACTGCCATAGACTCCCATTTTTTTATAAGGAGATCACAATGTTAAAAAAAATCATGGTATTAAGTGTTGCTCTAACTAGTTCTGCTTGGGCTTTACCATGGGCCACTCCAATGGACACGTTGAAACCTCAGCTCACGCAGAAGTCTCAAAAAAGCAGTTTGGTTAATTTTTCTGGTCTATGGACGGGTTCTTGTGATTTTGTTCCGGCTGCGGACATGACGATTAAGCATGAAGGTAACCAAGTGAGTATTTCCTATGGAACGACCGAAGAAAAATATGTGATCGGTGAAATGAAATCTTCATCCTCCGCACAAGCCAGTGGATTGCAACTCGACAATACTTATGTCAACTTGGATTCAGACAGACAAGCCTTAATTTTTGTTACTTCTACGTCTTTCAAAAACTCCCAAATCAACTTTATTTCATTTTTCAATAAAATCACCATGGTTTTAGATGGAGATAGATTAGCTATCAAAGCCCAATATTTTCATTCAGATGCCAATATGGGCGATGTTGCAGAAGAAGGTAAATCTTGTGTTTATCGACTTAAACGCAATTAAAATCAATGGGTTCAGACTCGATTGATCCGTTCCGGGCGTACTGGATAAAAATGAAACATATAGTATAATTATACGTATGCCATCTATTTTTAAGCCCTTATGCCTGGAAAAAAACCTAAATCAAGAAAAAGCACTAG
>SCSO01000519.1 GCA_004297865.1 Legionella sp. | reverse complement strand
CTCTTATTTAACACCTTTAATGTGGCGGTGGATAATGGCAATACAATGGGTGCTACCGATGAGTTTGTGCGCATTAACCTTTGCGGGTATAGCGGTGATTTAGCAGAATTTTTAAATCGTCTTGCCGGGAGTAAAAAATATACTGCAGATGATGTATTAATCTCCTCTTCTAATCATTGTACGCATACGAAAATTCATAGTGATGAAAATAATGCTTATGTGGTTAATCCAAATGATTGTTTAATCGAAGTAGATGCTGCAAATTCTGATGTGCAAATTACTTTGCCGCCATTTATTAATTTCCAACGTAGTAATTTAATCACGATTAAAAAATTAGATGGTAGTACTCATTCTATTACGGTGAAGACTAATGATTTTACCGCGACGATTAAGGATAAAAACCAAGAGCTACACACGCAATGGACGCAAGCCTTTTTCGTGAATGGTCATTGGCAAAGGGATGTGGGTTAAACAAGTCTGAATCTCCCTTTTCCCTCTTTTGGGGAGTCGTAGGTTGGGTCTTGACCCAACATAAAGATCTTGAGCGAAGGTGTAAATGGTTATGTTGGGTCCCGACCCAACCTACTGCGAAAGTTCCCTTCTCTCCTTTTGGAGAGAGGGGAAAAGTACAATTTTATTTTTGGATGCTTATATTGAAATCTCAAAACGGCTGTTTATTTTTGGCAATAGCTTGCTTATCAGGAATAGAATCCATTGCCATTGCCAGCACGACAAAAAATTACGACTGGACTGGTTTTTACATAGGTACCAAGGTGGGTGCCGCGTTTTCACAATTCGACACCCAAACCTCTACCCAAGGATCGTTATTTAGCTCAGAACAAGCCAATGTCGTTAATGGATTAGGAAACCAAACAGTCAATACCGCAGGTTTTCTAGCGGGGATTGAAGGGGGTTATAATTGGCAATTCAATAATCAATTTCTGTTGGGCTTGGGAATAGACATCCAATCTTTAGGGACCAATGGATTAAAATATAATTACGCC
>SCSO01000172.1 GCA_004297865.1 Legionella sp. | reverse complement strand
TGGGCGCCAGCAAAAATTAAACCGTATTGACTCACATCAATAGGCTCTGTTAATAAGCAAGAAGTCATGTCGGCAATTAGAGGTAATTCATTCACCTGGGGGATAAAAGGAAAACGAATACCATTGACTGTTTCATTAGGGCAATAATAAAGATACGTCGTGTTATCTTGGACTTTCCAGGTGTTTATTTCAGGAATATGTCTGAAGCTATCCGCTTCTGAATCAGCCATCGCATACACATTTTTTAAATTTTTGGCCTCTAAATAGGCCATTTTGGACCAAATTCCTGTTAAAAGATAAGCGCCCTGATCCTCAGGATTGAGCAAATTCATAGGAATCATTGAAAAGTGCGTACGCGCAGCACCACCGAAAAACAGAATTTGATAATTTTCAGGAATCGTTAATAAGTCACGAAGACTTTGTTCTGCATGCGTTAATAAGTCAGTGAAATCCGTCGTGCGATGACCGATTTCCAGCACGGACATTCCCTTATCATGCCAATTAAGTAGTTCTTCCTGAGCCTCTTTTAAGATAGGCTCAGGAAGCATAGCAGGGCCAGCGCCGAAATTATAAATCCTGCTCTTCATTGCTGTCTTCTACTGAATTATTGCTTTCAATTGCGTCCACTTCAGGAGCCTCGTCATCCTCATCATCACCGATATCTTGGATTTTTTGCATACCGACTACTAACTCGCCAGCACCTACATTGATCAGACGAACACCTTGAGTGTTTCTGCCGATGATGGATAGTTCATCGACTCTAAAGCGTACCAAAGTTCCTTTGTCAGTAATCAACATCGCTTGATCAGTTTCAGTGACTTGTAAGGAACGGACAACTTTACCATTACGCTCTGTCACCTGAATGGAAATTACCCCTTGTCCCCCACGGCCAGAAACGCGATATTCATCAATTTCAGTTCGTTTACCATAGCCATTTTCAGTGGCTGTGAGAATGGTTCCCTCAGGATGGACCACTACCAATGATTTAACTGCTTGACCTTCTTCAATACGAATTCCACGAACACCACGAGCCGTACGACCCATAGGACGAACTTTGCTTTCAGCGAAACGAATCACTTTACCCGCATCAGTAAAGAGCATGATGTCCCTTTGACCATCGGTAATATCCACACCGACCAAGCTGTCACCTTCGTCTAGATCAACCGCAATGATCCCATTCGAACGTGGTCGACTAAAGGCGCTTAGAGGCACTTTTTTCACTGTACCGAACATCGTTGCCATAAAGACGAAATTGCCTTCGGTGTATTCCCGTACCGGTAACATCGCGTTGATTTCTTCCCCTTCAGCTAGCGGAAGAATATTAATGATAGGTCTACCTCTTGAAATACGGCTGGCTAAAGGTAATTGATACGCTTTCAACCAGTATAATTTCCCGTGGTTAGAAAAGCAGAGTAAAGTATCGTGGGTGCTAGCAACCACTAAACGCTCAACAAAATCTTCATCTTTGACGTGAGTTGCTGATTTTCCTTTACCACCACGGCGTTGCGCTTGATAAGCTGTAACTGGCTGATACTTCACATAGCCTTGATGCGATAAGGTCACCACGACATCTTCTTCAGTAATTAAATCTTCAATTGTAAGATCTTCTTGAGAAGCAGTAATTTCTGTACGACGCTCATCACCAAATTGCGTCTTAATTTCCACTAGTTCTTCACGAATTACTTGCATTAAACGCTCTGGTGAAGCCAAGATATCCAGTAATTCTTTAATCACTAGCAATAACTCTTCAAATTCATTAAGAATTTTTTCTTGTTCTAAGCCTGTCAATCGGTGCAGTCTTAATTCAAGAATCGCTTGCGCTTGTGCTGCAGAAAGTTTGTAACCTTTATCATTCAAACCAAATTCAGCTGTTAAATCATCTGGCCTTGAGGCATTACTACCCGCTTTATCCAGCATAGCTTTCACTAAGCCTGGCTCCCAAAGTTTAGCTAATAAACCATCTTTAGCTTCTTGGGGAGTGGGTGATTGTTTAATTAAAGCAATCATTTCATCGATATTGGCTAAAGCAATACCTAAACCTTCTAAAACATGAGCACGTCCACGAGCCTTTTTCAATTCGAATATGGTTCTACGCGTGACTACTTCACGACGGTGCTTGATGAAATAATCTAGGATTTCTTTTAAGTTTAAGGTACGTGGTTGTCCATCAACTAAGGCGACCATGTTTATTCCAAACACATTTTGCATTTGGGTATGGGCATAGAGATTATTGAGGATCACATCCGCGACTTCATTACGTTTTAACTCAATGACAACTCGCATCCCTTGTTTATCGGACTCATCCCGTAAGCCAGAAATTCCTTCGATTTTTTTATCACGAACCAGTTCAGCTATACGCTCAACCAAGCGTGCTTTATTCACTTGATAGGGTAATTCATGAATGATAATACTTTGACGTCCATTACTTTCATCGGTTTCGATTTCCGTGCGTGCACGAATCACAACCCGACCTTTACCAGTACGATAACCTTGGATAATGCCGCCACGACCATTAATAATAGCTGCTGTGGGGAAGTCTGGACCTGGGATGATTTCCATTATCTCATCTAAAGTGGTTTCGGGAGTATCAATAAGCGTTAAACAAGCATTAATTACTTCCGTGAGATTATGTGGCGGAATATTAGTTGCCATACCCACCGCAATACCCGATGAACCATTGACTAAAAGATTAGGTATACGTGAGGGTAAAACTGCAGGAGCGAATTCTGTCTCATCGTAGTTAGGCGTGAAATCCACCGTTTCTTTATCCAAGTCGGCTAACAAAGCATGAGCCACTTTGGACATACGAACTTCAGTATAACGCATCGCCGCAGGAGCATCACCGTCTACCGAACCGAAGTTACCCTGACCATCCACCAGTAAATAGCGCATGGAAAAAGGTTGGGCCATACGGACAATCGTATCGTAAACGGCAGTATCACCATGCGGGTGGTATTTACCGATAACATCCCCGACTACGCGTGCCGATTTTTTGTATGGTTTATTCCAATCGTTACCTAATTCGCTCATCGCGAAAAGCACACGTCGATGAACTGGTTTTAAACCGTCACGAACATCAGGTAAAGCCCTTCCGACAATAACACTCATCGCGTAATCAAGGTAAGACTGCTTTAACTCGTCTTCAATATTGACGGGTAAAATTTCTTTGGCTGAATAAACCATAATTTAGACCTATCCTTATGCAGAGATTTAACATAAATTTAATCTTAGAGGATACCATAGAGACTACAGTAATTGAATCACCTATCATTTTTTACTGTTCATAAGTAAAATTCTCAACCATAATAGATGAATTATTATCTTTAATTTGACTGCGCGTAGCCATTTTTATATAGTTGCGCGCATTAATGCAAGTATGAAGGCAAATATCGGGAGACACAATGACAACAAAAACCGCTAAACTAAGTATCGAAGGCCTAGAATTAGAGTTACCTATCTACACTCCGACTCTTGGTAATGACGTAATTGATATTACCAAACTCGGCGCGAACGGTGTTTTTACTTTCGATCAAGGTTTTTTATCTACTGCCTCCTGTGAGTCTAAAATCACTTATATTGACGGTGATGAAGGTGTCTTGTTGTATAGAGGCTACCCTATTGAGCAACTTGCAGAAAAGAAAGACTTTTTAGATGTCAGCTATTTATTATTAAATGGTGAATTGCCTAATGCCGAAGAGAAAAAGACCTTTGTTAGCCTAATTAATAACCACACCATGGTCCATCAACAAATGTATCAATTTTTGAATGGTTTCCGTCGTGATGCCCATCCTATGGCCATTATGGTCGGTATCGTAGGTGCTCTCTCAGCCTTCTACCACGATACTATGGACCTTAATAATGCCCAAGATCGTTTTATTTCTGCGATTCGTTTGGTCGCTAAAATGCCTACCCTTGCAGCGATGAGTTATAAGTATTCTACTGGCCTTCCTTATATGTATCCGCAAAATAAAATGTCTTACGCAGAGAATTTCTTGCATATGATGTTTGGCGTGCCTTCTGAAGAAACGACTCCTGATCCAGTTTTAGTCAGAGCAATGGATACTATTTTCATTCTGCATGCGGATCATGAGCAAAATGCTTCAACTTCCACTGTACGTTTGGCAGGCTCTACTGGGGCAAATCCTTTTGCTTGTATTTCAGCGGGTATTGGTGCTTTATGGGGACCAGCACATGGTGGCGCTAATGAAGCTTGTCTCAATATGTTACAAGAAATTGGTGATATTAGCCGTATTGAACATTATATCAAACGCGCTAAAGACAAAGATGATTCATTCCGTTTAATGGGCTTTGGTCATCGTGTTTACAAGAGCTATGATCCTCGCGCTAAAGTCATGCGTAAAACCTGTTATGACGTCTTGGAAGCGGTAGGTAAGAAAGATGAGCCTTTGTTTAAATTGGCTATGGAATTAGAGCGTATTGCCCTAGAAGATGATTATTTCATTGAGAAAAAGCTTTATCCAAACGTCGATTTCTACTCTGGATTAACTTTAAGTGCTATTGGTATTCCCACAAACATGTTCACTGTGGTTTTTGCTCTAGCTCGCACCGTGGGCTGGATGTCGCATTGGATGGAAATGGTAGCCAGCAAATCCCGTATTGGCAGACCTCGTCAATTGTATACCGGAGAAAAGAACCGCGACGTGAAATAATATTGCTGCGTTCACGAAAATCTCATCGCCCCACGCAGATTTTCGTGAACGTGCCTGGTTTTATATTCAAAGACGGGCACGAAAAAGTTGTAGGTTGGGTCATGACCCAACACTAGCATTTCATCCTAGCTCAAGATCCTTATGTTGGGTCTTGGCCCAACCTACTAGGCTACGGCATTAAACTAAAATCCTCATCCGCCTGCAAAGTATTCACTATACAACCCACTGTATCCACAAAATTAATAAATGGGCTTAATACAGCTCCTATTGCACAAGATACTGCGGCAACAAGATTAGTTACAGACGACATAATGGATTTAAGGGACTCTTCATGATCTAAATAAGCTATCTCAAAAAGAGCATTTAAGATATCTACTACACAGGCTAAGATGGCCTCTACAGCTATAATACACAAGCAGATAGGAGCAATAACTATCGATGAGCTATAGGCTAATAAAGATTCGTCAGGAGGTAGTACTTGAAAAAACAATGAGCTATATTTTACTTGATGTTTTTTTTCAACTGCTAAAGCATTTCGCAATAAATTCCCAGTTACCCCGGAGTTATCTAATAACATGCCATTAAAATCTTCTAGTTCCATGTAAGCCTCCTATTAAAAAGTGATTTAATCCTTGAGTCGAAGCGGATTATACGGTGAAATTATTAAGAGTATATTAATTAATTGTTAAATAAATCTAAGAATTTCGCGATTTGAAAAAACCATGAAATCGTATAAACGTAGCCTGTATTAGACGAAGTCGTAATACAGGAATACCTATCAAACAAAATGTGAAGAGAACAAAAAAGGGATGTACCCGCCTAAGCGGGTATGACACTTACATATTAAATTGCGGGTATGTCGGTTCAGGATTCGTAATGCTAGTGACACCACTACCAATTAAATCCACTAAGTTAATAAAGGGGCTCAGCACCGCATGAATCGCGAAGAAAAGGGCTACAAGGGCTGATGATCCAGCCTTAGACAGTGTATCAAGTCCTTCTTCTTTACCAATAGTCGCTAACTCATAAAGGCCAGTAATTAGTTTTTCAATAGCATCATAAGTCATGATTAAAGAGAATACACTGTTCAAAACGGGCGCGCTCACAACAGTTAAAGCTTTAACTGGAAGATCCCCAGGTTGGAAAAATACCCCACTATAGCCTCCTGCTTTATCAATATTATCAAGTGCTCTTCCTGCTGTTCCAGCAGTTAATACAACAAATTCTTCGCCAGTCATTTACAACTCCAATTTAAACATACAGTTAGGAAAAAAGAGCCATATTGTAACATATAACTCCTAAAAAAAGAACAAATAATACAGTTTAGCCATTTATTGTTCAGTTTTAAAATAATACCCCCGGAAAATTTGATTCTGGGTAATATTGAATAGTTTCTGACTCATCGTTAAACAATTGTTTAACACTGTTAAAACCACTTCCCACAAAATCAACTAAATTAATAAATGGGCTGAGTATGGCATGAGCGATTAAGAAAAAGGTACCCAATGCTGCTTCGCCACTATTTGACAAAGAATCCATACCATTCTTAGTATCGCCACTTATAAATTCACTAAGTGCGGAGATTAATTCTACTAAACAATTGTAGGCAAGCACTAAAGCGATACCACTGGAAATAATTGGAGAAGTGACTACAGTCAAAGCTTTTACCGGAAGATTTTCTGGTTTGAAAAATGCTTCACTATAGCTTCTTGTTTTAAGATTTTCGAGGGCAGTTGATGAGGTACCAAGACCTGTACGCAGTAATTCGTTTAAAGTCATTTACAACTCCAATATAAGTTTTAGGTAAAAGGCACGTCATAGTATCATTCAATTATTAAGAAATTATTAACATTAGATTGGGTCGCGGCAGGCCAATTGATGTGTCTTGTGGTGCAGATGCCTGTATTACGACTTCGTCTAATACAGGCTACATTGGCTGGTCGTAACTCAACATACTTAAGCCATGTTGAAATGCTTATGTTGGGCGACCCAACCTACAACTAACAAAGGCAATAAGCCAATTCAAGACAGTTGCTACCGTTTTAGTTACAGAACGGGGGCTGAAGCTGCTGCTGCGGGATCTGCCGGGGGAGTTCTTAAGGTGTTGATACTACTACCAATAAAATCAACCAAGTTAATTATTGGACTGGCAATCCCCATTACTACTGTCAAAGCAACAGCAGGCAATATGATCCAGGTTTCGTTTGCTTTTTCTATACTATTGAGGGTATCCCCGTGAAACAAATACTGAATAGCTTCAAAAAATGAGGTCAAGGCATCCACTGCTAATGACAATGCAAAATAGCCATAGCTTATCGGCGCTGTTAATGGAGAGAGTCCCTTTCTTACCCAATCTTCGGTACTTTTCATTTTATTGAAAAAAAACGAGGAATATTTATCTTGTTGATTAATTCGTGTGTGAATATTGTACTGCACTTCAAGTGTTGCCCCAGCACCATATTGCGCTTGAGTATTTA
>SCSO01000171.1 GCA_004297865.1 Legionella sp. | reverse complement strand
AAAGCTTGCCCCATGTTTTGGGCACTGGAAACGCGGGTTACGATAATCGCCGCAGCAGTAGATAAAACTAAGGATGGTACTTGTGCCACTAAACCATCCCCAATGGTAAGTAAAATGTAATTATGCAAGGCATCGGATAAACTCATACCATGTTGCATAATACCGATAATTAAACCACCCACAATGTTAATGACTAACACTAAAATTCCAGCGATAGCATCCCCACGCACGAATTTACTAGCACCGTCCATGGATCCATAAAAATCGGCTTCCTGTGCTACATCCGTGCGGCGTTTAATCGCTTGTTCTTGGTTAATGAGCCCTGCATTTAAATCTGCATCGATGGCCATTTGTTTACCGGGCAAAGCATCCAAAGTAAAACGTGCACTCACTTCCGAAACCCGTCCAGCACCCTTGGTGACCACTACGAAATTAATCACCACCAAAATGATGAAGACCACTAAACCTACCGTGTAATTTCCGCCAATCACCACTTCACCGAAAGATTCAATGACTTGTCCTGCAGCATGCGTTCCATTATGACCGTTTAACAAGACCACCCGGGTAGAGGCAACGTTTAAAGCCAAGCGTAATAAAGTAGCTAACAAAATCACGGTGGGGAATACTGCGAAATCTAAAGGTCTTTCACTATATATCACGGCTAACAACACCACCAAAGACAAGGCGATATTAAAAGTGAAAAAGATATCCAATAAAAAAGGAGGCAGAGGTAACATCATCATACTTAACATGATGATCAACATTAAAGGCGTTCCAAAACCTTGGCGCATCCAATAATTCAAAGAATTTAAAGTGCTACTCATACATCCTCCTCCTCGGCTTCACGCACCAACTCTGTAGGAATAGGTACGTTTTGCAAAAACTCCGGTTTATAGTCATAACGTTCTTTATCACGTAACTGAAAAATGTAAGCCAATACTTGGGCAACTGCGACATACAAGCCTCGGGGCACTTCCGCATTCAATTTCGTTGAAAAGAAGACAGCCCTTGCTAAAGGCGGTATGGATAAAATGGGAACCTTGGCATCTTTAGCGACTTTAGTAATTTGAAAGGCAATTAAATCCTTACCTTTAGCCACCACCACAGGGGCTTTAGTGCCTTTCTGTTTATAACTTATTGCCACTGCGTAATGGGTTGGGTTAGTTAAGATCACGCTAGCTTTAGGCACTTCGGTCATCATTCGTCGTCGTGCTAATTCTTGCTGCGCGCGGCGAATAGCGCTTTTAATTTCCGGCTTTCCTTCCGTTTCTTTATATTCGTCTCTTAATTCTTGTTTGGTCATGCGTATCGATTTTTGATATTCATAGAGTTGAAATGGCACATCCACTAAAGTGATAAGAATTAAACTGCCAGAAATCATCACAAAAGATTTAATAATAATGTATGAACCGGTAGTGATTGCGACATCTAATGGCGCTCTACCCAAAGAAAGCAGAATTGGAATTTGGATTTTAAGTACCATAAATGCCACGCCACAAACCAAAACAAATTTTAAAAAGGACTTCAACATCTCCACTAAGCTTTTGACTGACACCATACGCATCAAGCCTTGCAAGATATTAAGGCGAGAGAATTTAGGTAATAGGCTCTGCGTACTGAAAACCCATCCCCCCAAGCCAATGGGGGCAAATAGCGAGATAAAAAAAATAACCAAGAGAATGGGAACTAAAGCCCAAAGACCATTCAAACCTAAATAAACTAAACGCTCAATGGCCACCATTGGGGTCAATACTATTTGACGATCAAACTCGAAAGCTTGATGCATCAAGGCCGCCAAATGCGCCGATAAGCGTTGACCAAAAACCCAAAATCCTACGCCAGAAAACAAAAGGATTACCGTCGCGTTAAAATCTTTAGAACGCGCCACCTGCCCCTTCTCGCGCGACTCTTTCAGTCGCTTGGTCGAGGGCTGTTCGGTTTTTTCTTGTGACTGTTCGTTCTCTGCCATTAATGTAACATCCCTTTAATAAAGAAAATCCCTTGCTCAATACAGTTGGAAATTTCTGCACCCACAGTAGGTAAACCCACTTGAATAATGAGTATTCCCATTAATAAAGTCAGGGGAAAACCCAAAGAAAAAATATTTAGCTGTGGCGCTACTCGCGTCATAATACCGAAAGATAAACTGACGATAAGTAAAGACAATAAAGCCGGAATGGAAATTAAAACCGCCTCTTTAAACATCCAGCCCGAAAAATTAATGACACTCCAAAGAATGGATTCTTTAATCGTCACTTGGCCAATGGGAAGCCAACTAAAACTCTCAATCAAAGTATCGAGGATAGCGATATGTCCATTAAGTGCTAAGAACATTAAACTCACCATCATCAAATAAAATTGACTAATCAAAGGAACAGACGCCTTACTCGATGGGTCCACCATCACCGCAAAGCCTAAACCGGCTTGCATGGAAATAATTTGTCCGCCTAAGACAAATATTTGAAACACCAATTGCAAAACAAAGCCCATCAGTAAACCAAGAAAGAGTTCCTGAACAATATAAACAATATAAACACCACTAAAATGCTCAAAAGAGAGCTGTTCGGGAACAAAGGGTGCACAGGTAATGGTTAGCGCTAAAATAAAAAAAATCTTCACGCGTGCAGGTACAATGTCTGAAGAAAAAACGGGTACCGTCAACATCAAACCACTGATACGCGCCATAGGCCATATGCCTTGGCTAAAAAAACGAATAATGGTTTGATATTCAATATCCATAGGTTTATCCAATTAAATAAGGGATATTGCTGATCAAAGAATCCGTATAATTTATTAAAGTTTTTAATAACCACGGACCCGCGAATACCAACACCAAAAACGTAACAAAGAGTTTAGGAATGAAACTTAAACTGGTTTCGTTGATTTGCGTTGCCGCTTGAAACATCGCGACTACCAAGCCCACTAGTAACCCAGGCATAATAAGCACGGTTAATAATAAGAGCACCACATAAATACAATCACTAAATAAATTCACCACTGTATCTGGAGTCATGATCTCTCCTAGGTCAAGGCAAAGCTTGACGCAAGTGAACCTAACACCAAAGTCCAACCATCCACTAAGACAAAAAGCATGATTTTAAAGGGCAAAGATATGATCAAAGGCGATAACATCATCATACCCAGGGCCATCAACACGCTGGATACGACCAAATCAATAATCAAAAAAGGCAAGAACAACACAAAACCAATTTGAAATGCTGTTTTAAGTTCACTGGTGATAAAGGCTGGGATGATCACAGTCATGGGCACTTCGCCTAGATTGGCAGGATTTTGTTTGGCAAACTTTTCAAATAAAGCCAAATCATTTTTGCGAGTTTGATTTAACATAAAATTACGTAAGGGTTGTTGTGCTTGATTTATCGCTTCGGGGAATTGGATTTTCTCAGCTAAATAAGGTTGGACTGCTTTGTCATTGATTTGATTAAACACTGGGCTCATAACAAAATAAGTCATGAATAAAGCTATGCCTATCAAAATCTGATTGGTTGGCGTTTGCGCCATACCAATAGCCTGCCGTAAAATTGACAGTACGATGATAATTCGTGTGAAAGCGGTCATCGCCATAAGCATGCCGGGAAGCACACTCAATAAGGTCATGAAAATTAAAATTTGTAAATTAACACTATAGGTAGAAGCCCCATTAGCTCCTGCTTGCACAGTCACTGCCGGCAAGGATAAGGGGGCTGCATTCGCTAGCATGGGCAAGAGAATGAGTAAGAGCACACCTAAAATTGTGTATCGTCCTTTCATTTTAAGACTTCCCTACCACATTTTTGAGAATGTGTGCAAAAGAGCTTTTGTTATCCGGATCAAAACCTGCAGGTAATACGCGTCCGAAATCATATAAAAGTGTAATTGAACCGGAGCCAATCCCTAACAATAAGAATTGATCACCAGCCCGGACTAACATAATTTTTTCTTTTGGACCTAAAGTCATACTGGCTAGTGGTTTAAACCCTTGAGCACTGCCTAAATTGACGCTCTGTAATCGTTTAGCTAACCAAGAAAATAAAAGAATGATTAACAAAACAACAAATAACCAACTTATAATGCGCAAAATTTCTGTTTGCGTAATTAAATTGGGATGCGCCGGAACAGTGACCGCAGCCTGACCTAGTATGGAGTAGCTTAAGGCTAAAAGACTGACAAGTAATTTCATCATTTTAGGCGCTTGATTCGTTCGGCTTTACTTACGATATCCGTTAAGCGGACCCCAAATTTATCGTTGACCACTACGACTTCGCCATGAGCTACTAAAGTACCGTTTACGAGTACATCCAGAGGATCACCTGCTAAACGATCAAGAGAGACAATCCCACCTTGATTGAGTTGGAGTAAATTACGAATACTCATCTTTGTACGTCCAATTTCCACGGTCACTGAAACAGGAATATCTAATATCATTTCCATTTTTTCACTTTCAGTTTCCTGTGGTAATACATTATTTGCAGGTGCTTGCTCTACAATCGTCTCATTGGTTTGCGTCATGGCCTTCCCCTAATAACTGATTTTTTTTATTATTTTTAAAGCCCGTTTATCATTTGCAGTTCCCATAGTTCCGCTAAAACTAGGGGTTCCTTCTATGTCTAAGACCACTACTTCATTCATTTCTAAGGGTACGAAATCACCGACTTGCCAGGCTATAACCTTGCCAAAAGAACTCACAGCATCACTCATACTAGCAGTCACCGTAAGCTCAACTTCCATAATTTCTTCACGCAATGAATTAATCCAGTTCGGGTCAATTTCATCATCTGGACGTGAAGCACCTAATTCCAACTGTTGTTTAATTGGCTCCATCATGGAATAAGGGAAAATAAAATGGAAAGAACCTGTTTCTTTACCAAAGTCGATACTAAAACGTGCAACCAAAAGCATCTCTTCTGGTTCAGTAAGATTCACTAATTGTGGGTTGGTTTCTATACCGACTTTAAGCACATCAATGTTAATGACTGGTTCCCAGGCTTGAATTAAATCCACGACTAATTTTTTAGTCAGTACATCCATCACCCGTAATTCTGTCGCAGTGAAATCTTGCTTATCTTTTTGGGAAAAGAATTGTGTGCTGCCGCCAAAATAATAATCGACTACGTCATAAACAAAGACGTGATCAAAAAGGAGTATGCATTTACCGCGAAGAGGTTTGAGTTTATAAATACTCATTAAGCTAGGATTAGGCAGACCACTCATGAAATCACGATGTTTGATGACTACTAGAGGATCTTGTTTAATCTCAAAATCGCGGGCTGTTAGATGATAAATGTCGGCCGCAAAAAGTTTTACTGCTCTATCATGAATTTTATCCAATACCGGTAAATGCCCTTTGACAATACGCTCTTGGGCGGTAAAGTTAATTGCCTCCACCCCTTCGGCTTTTGCCTTAGCTCCGGATTTTTTATCATCAGCATGAGTCCCTGTTCCATCCGCTTCGCCTGATTCATCGACGGATTCCAACAGCGCATCAATCTCTTCTTGTGATAAAACGTCTTTTTCAGCCATAAATAGTCCATTGCTACTGAATTGATTTAATCAATAACAATGATTATGCAAGAGCTATGCCACGAATTTTTTTAATTTATAATCAATAAGATAGGGGGTTGTAAATTTGGAATTGGCAGTTTCATTTTAAAATCGTCAAGGGCTTGACGAATATAATTAACTTAAAGCCAAATAGGTCCCTAAATTTTTCTCTAAAGCATTTTTATAGACAGCATGTGCAATACTCATATCTTGAATGGCAAGTCCTACTGATTTAAAAACAGAAAAACGTTGAGTTGGTGTTTTAAGTTCACGCCCCATCAATGAACCTAATTCGATGATGTCCTTCTGTTGAATGCATTGAGCTTGTAAAGCAGCATAGACCTCCCCAGACTCTGCTAAGGCTGCCTCTAATTGATCGACAACTATGAGCGCATTAGACATTACTTCATTGCTTATTTCACACATCGCATGGGTATGCGCACCTACTGCGTTAATATGCGCCCCCTCTTTTAAATCTGCTAGTTGAATTAAAGGTTCTGTACTAGCTGTAGCGGTGCAAATGACATCCGCATTACGTACCGCTTCAGCTACTGTAGCAAAACAGTGTACTTCATAGTCTCCAACAATTTGTTTTGCAAACTCCTGTGCATTGCGGATATCCCGCGACCACAGACTTACTGTTTGAATAGGACGTACTGCGGCTATGGCTTGAAATTGCGTCAATGCTTGTGCTCCTGCACCGATAATCGCTACGTGTTTGGCTGTGGCAGGCGCTAAATATTGCGTAGCTAAACCAGAGACTGCACCAGTGCGTAATGCGGTTAAATAACTAGCTTCCATCAATGCCTGCGCCTCACCAGTTTGTTCATTGAGCAATAGAATGACTCCATTAATGACTGGTAAATTTTGGGTTTTATTATTGGGGAAAATCGAAACTACTTTTAAGCCTAAAGCGAGACTTTCACTGAGATAGGCAGGCATGGTTAACATGAGCGCTTTTTCATTTTCAATACTTAATGGTGTCCTTAAAGGCATGATCGCTTTTTTTGCATAGAATTCTTTAAAAGCCAATTCCATGACTTGGATTGCTTGGGGCATAGTAATGGATTCTTTTATTTCTTTTTGCGATAAAACCAATAAACTCATGCGAGATTCTCCAGTAGTTTGCAGAAAGCTTCGTTGCTGAAGAATCTCTAAGATAAGACTGAATTATTCATCAATCTGTTGTTGACACTTATCTTGAGCAAGTTTTTTACAATTATCTTCGCAATCGATTTCTTCTGAATTTAAGCAAGCATCATTAATACAGTTTTGGGTTGCGTCGTCAACACATTGCATTTGATCAAATTGCTGAGCCCCTTCATCGACTTGAGGATCATCAACAGCCCATACCGGAAATGAGTATAAAGCAACTAAGAGAACGCTCGCACAAGTGAGTTTTGCTTTCATAAGTAGTCCTTTTCATGCAACTTACTTAAATTATAGACATTTTTTCTTATTTTGATCGGGTTTATTTACACTTTGAATCATGCGACACTCATTTATCCTTGATAATGAATCACCTAGGGCTATGCGAAACAAAAAAATCAGCTTGAGTAACTTTGGCCATTCTTTTTCTCAGGAACAAACCTGTTACCGCCCCGACAATAAGGCAGAGCTTCTTAAATTTATGCAAAAACAGCAGCCTAGTTCCTTGCTGGCACGTGGAGCTGGGTTAAGCTATAGTGACTGTGCTTTTAATGAAAGTGCACTAATTGATACCCAAAGATTTAATCATTTTCTGGATTTTGACAGTCAAACTGGCCTGTTATCTTGCGAAGCTGGTATACGTTTTTCTGAGCTTTTTAACGTCCATCCTGATTACATACCTCCTGTCATTCCTGGTACCTTACATGCAACCTTAGCTGGTGGGATTGCCAATGATGTGCATGGCAAAAATAATCATCAGGCAGGAAGTTTAGGAGAGCATATCGTTTGGCTGGATGTACTTATTCAAAACCGAATCATTCGTTGCAGTCGCGAAAAAGAATCGGCTTTGTTTTATGGCACGATTGGAGGCTTGGGTTTAACTGGGATCATATTGGCCCTAGGTTTGCGTTTACGTAAAGCCAGTTCTTGTGTACAAGTACAACATTATAAATACACTCAACTTGAGCCCTTATTGATTCATATGAGTGAAGAAGGCTTGCAACAAGACTATCAAGTCGCTTGGTTAGATTTATTAAACCCTACTCTGCGAGCTCAACTCAGTTTTGCGAATCATTGCACCGACTTTACGGTTAAGCCTGAAAAAGTACATCGCATACCTAAACTACCTTTGGCCTTAGTGAAACCGTGGACTATGGCTTTTTTTAATCGTTTTTATTTTAATGTCTATCGCTCCGAACAAAACTTGAGTTTAGTGGAGTTTAATAATCCCTTAGATAAAATTCAGGATTGGCAACGTTTATATGGCCCTAAAGGGTTTCGCCAATTTCAAGCCGTTTTTGCTGAAGACCAAGCCATAGAAATCATTAAGCAATTAGTACAATTGATTCGTAACGCAAAGGCCACACCTACTTTAGCCGTATTAAAACGCTTTACTCATTCCGGTGTGGGTTTATTATCTTTTTGTAAACCTGGATTTACTTTAGCCATAGACTTTATCAATAACTCTGCTGCATTACAGGCTATTCAAGCGATGAATCAACTGATAGCTCAGAGTGAAGGCCGAGTTTATTTAGCTAAAGATTTATTACTTAAGCCTGAAGAGTATCGCTCAATGTATCCCCAACATGAAGCGTTTACCCAATTGCTTAACCAGTATCAAAGTCCTATGCATTCTTCTTTAGGCATACGTTTGGGAATAAATAAATGACAAAAAGAACTTGGATCATCGTTGGTGCAACCTCAATCATTGCCGAAGAGTTCGCACGTTTGGTGGCTAAAGAAGGTCATGACTTACGTTTGCTCGGCAGAAATATAGAGCAATTAAAGGTCATTGCTGACGATTTAAAGATTCGTTTTGCTATAGGCGTGGAGGTCTTTCCTCTGGATGTGATGGAAAATAATTTACCCTTGGAGAAACTGCTGTATGCGAAAACGGAAGTGGATTTGTTTTTAGCGCAAAGTGATTTTGCTGGAAATGCCTATTTAAATGAGGAATCCATAAAGCAACTCATTCAGATCAATATCACTGCGAGCGTGCTACTGATTAATGCGTATTGGCAAAAACCGCAGTCTGCACATCATTTGCTTTACTTAAGCTCTGTCGCTGCCTGTAGAGGTCGGACAAAAAATAGTTTATATGGCGCGTCCAAAGCGGCTATTGAAGTGTATTTACAAGGATTGCAACAATCAGCAACTCCTACACAAATAGTAACCATAGCGCGTTTAGGTTTTATCGACACCAAACAAACCTATGGTTTACCCGGAATATTTTATGCAGCCCCACCTAAGGATTGTGCCCAAGCATGTTTGCAGGCGCTCAAACATAAAAAGAGAATGTTTTATTTTCCCGGATTTTGGCGTTTAATTATGGGGATTATTACTCGATTGCCATTTTTTGTTTATAAACGAATGGAAGTTTAATGTCATACCCACGAGAAAGCGGGTATGACAAGGAGCAGGTTACCGCAAGATTCTAATCGTTGGCAGTAAAGGATGTATAACATTGAAAAACTGCAGTATGTAGATGATCAATACAATAAGTACTAGTACATTGAGTAAGCTTTTAATGGAACCAGGCATTGGAATAAATGCATTGATTAACCACAAACCCAGACCAAAAACCACAATAACCGCAATCAAATTTAAGAGTTCGTTCATATAAATAAAGCCTTAATAATTGTGGATTCTTTTAATTATAGACTACTTTAAATATTAACTAGACTCTAAATTTTTTGGAAATCAACTAACACATTGATTATTATTATATTTGTATGTTGGGTCATGACCTCTAGCCGTCAGGTTAAGCGATATATCAATCGAGTCTTTCCCGCGAAGGCGGGAATCCATCCCTAATTTAGTTCAATACCAATGCAGGAATGGATCTCCGCCTTCG
>SCSO01000170.1 GCA_004297865.1 Legionella sp. | reverse complement strand
ATTGTAAATTATACAATTCTCCCACAATTAGTATAAGCTTCGAACTATAAATTGTAAAATGACTGGGGTAATTTAAACCCTTAACGTGCCAATAAGTCGACGTGGGTTGTTTAAAATCTCTAAAGCCCGCTCAATGGAAGGTAAAACCAAATCAGCGGCCTCGATGGCTTCAGTAGCTATGCCCTCATCACCCATAACCACTATCCCTAATGCAGCATCCTTCAAGGCATAATAATCATTACGACCATTGCCAATAACCACCGTTTCATTGGGGTTGAGTTGATGAAGATAGGCTTGTTTTTCATAAGCCTGATTTTCTTTTGGTAAAATCTTGAGCAAACAATTGACTCCTACCAATTCTTCTTTTGCAGTGCCATAACCATCGCCGGTGACCACGTGTAAGAAAAGATGTTCGGACAACGCATTAAGATGATCCATGATATTTTTGATTAAAATTCCATCAACAGCCATGGTGCCGTTGTAATCTAACATCACGTGATGCAGTGTTAGGTTTTTAAAACCAGGGATATCAATAGTTAACATAAGCACCTCGATTGACCAAGGACTTTATTAATAATAAGGATAGTATAAAAATGGGGTTTGCGGCGGGAATCCAATACTACGTACCGCGGCTTGACCGCGGTATCCAGAAATTTTGAATGCATATCAGAGTTTTGTTAGCGATGAGATCTCCTGGATACCGCGGTCAAGCCGCGGTACGTAGTGAATAAACAGCCCTTATACCGTAAGCTCTTCCAAGAAATTATCAGCGGTTGCTTCTGGCTGTTGTGGCTTTTTCTTAAACAGCGATAAATAAGCTTTAGCCTTAGCTAAATTCAATTCATCATCGACTTTCAACGCCTTATACAAACTTCTTTCTTTATTCAAAGTGGCTGTTGTTTGACCACGGTGTTGGGCTTTATCAACTTTACGATGTAGATCATGGCACACTGCTAATAACTCATAGAGTTTTTTGGGACTAGAGCCTTGTGTTTGTAATTGCGTGAGTAAATTTTCACCCTGCTCAGTGCATGTTTGAATACCACTATTATCTTCAATCTTTTTGTAGCCAGTAATTAAAGTAATGAATCCTCGAGTAATGGGTTTTAAGATCCAGTTAAGTGGGAAAGTAATCGCTTCTAAAGTACCCCGTAATAAACCAAAAAAACCATCAACAAGCTTGCTACCATTGAAAGTAAATAGACCTTGAAGCAATTTGATTAACCCCACTAAGAGGTTCACCAAGCCCACAATGGGAAGTTTAAAATCTTGGGAAATCTGATAGGGTGATTTATAAGGTTTAATATAATCAACAAATAATTTTGCCGTTTTAATTAAATGATGTTTAACCGGTACATAAGATAATTGCGCAAATTTAACTAAATCGTATTCACGATGCGGGTACATGTACCATTCATTTTCTCTAGTCTCGCCAAGTTCCTGGTCAAATAAATTAAAGTACGCGTCTAAAAGATCTCGTTCGTCAGCATTTTGATCTTCCTCGGCCGAAAAAGCTTTAATTTTTCTGACGGTTTCTGCGGTAGCCATAGCACTACGAATACGCCAAGTACTGTAACTTTGAACTTCAGCAATTTTTCTTGGAGAAAAATCTTGCAAAAACCATTCTTGATAAGTTGCAAGCGCTTCTTGCGTCTGTTGTGCTTTTACAAAAGAGTTTTCTATAGTAGGTCGAAGTTGAGTGATTAATTTTGCGGTGGACTCTAGGCCAGCATTTAAACCTTTAAAATAAGATAATCCCAATCCGGCATCTCCGACTAGGACAAAAGATGCTTTCTTTTTCTTTGTAATAGTGACTTCTTTTGCATGAGTTGCAGGCGCTTCATTCACACTGACAGTAATGGATTCTCTATCAATATACTGACCTTCTTCGTGAGTTTTCTTTATTTTGAGGTTTAAATATTCATTAATAAAAGCCTGAAGATTAGACGGTAATTCGCTAATGGGATGTTCAGCGCCTAAAACAGAGAAGGGTTTTTTAGGATTTTTAGATGTTGCTGCTTTTAATTCTTCGAAATTTTCCTTACTAATCATCATTTGCATAGTGATGGGTGTTTTTCCATCCGCAAAGTTACCTACATACTCATTGGCTATCAATCCTTTTCTAAACATCATTTGATAAAATTTAGCCGTAGAAAGGTAAGACGATTTATGTTCTCCTTTAATTTCCAAACGCAGTTGTAAGACATAATCAAACTCATGTTTAACCTGATTTCCAGGTGGATAAAACGTTTGACTCACAATGCTATGCGTTCCATCAGCCCCTATGATCAATTGTGCTTTAGGGCATTCTTTTAAAATTTGTTGTTGTGCAGTATCAGGATTTAATTCTTCTATAAGGATTTTGACTCCTAAAGCTTCAGCTCTTGCTTTAAAAAATTCTTGTAAATGATTAGTGCGAATATTAGGGTCTTTTTTTAATTGAGCTACGAGGTTGGAAAACTCTGGCACATTCTGCGCATCCGTCGCTTTTATTAATTGTTCTAGTTTGTCATATTCCATGACAAGAGTGTGGGTACGCTGAAATTTGGAGTATTTTTCTAAAACCACCACATTGAGTTTAGGATTAAGTTTTTTGATGGCCCAAGCATGAGCCAAACCTATAGGTCCTGCACCAACAATGACCACATCTGCAGCTTTCTTTAGCTCTTTTTCCAAACTCATGGAGAATCCCCGCCTTCAAAATGAAGAGGATTCTACCACAAAGACCACATTTAAATCAAACTGGCTGCTCTTCGACAGGTAAAAAGCCGCCTGCTTGCATGGTCCACATTCGAGCATAATGTCCTTTTTTCTTCAACAACTGCTCATGAGTACCCTCTTCAATAATCTGACCTTTATCAAAGACTAAAATTCTATTCATTTCGGCTAAAGTCGATAAGCGATGAGCAATTACGATAGTCGTTTTACCTTGCATTAATTGCTGCAAGGACTCTTGGATGTATTTTTCAGTCACTGAATCTAAAGCCGAAGTAGCTTCGTCGAGAATCAAAATAGGCGCATTTTTTAAAATAGCTCGGGCTATAGCAATCCGTTGGCGTTGCCCACCCGATAGTTTAATCCCTCGTTCTCCTACCATAGATTGGTATTGATCGTTTAACTCGCTAATAAACTCATGACAATGTGCCTTTTCGGAAGCCGCAATAACCTCTGCATCACTGGCTTCGGCACAGCCATAGCGAATATTGTCCATTAAAGTACGATGAAATAAAGAAATGTCTTGAGGAATTAAGGCAATGTTCTCACGTAAGGAGTCTTGGGTGACCAGATTAATATTCTGCTGGTCAATACAGATTTCCCCAGATTCCACTTCGAATAATCTTAAAATGAGGTTCACAAAAGTACTTTTCCCACTTCCGGAAAAACCCACTAGACCGACCTTCTGCCCTGCGGGAATGAGAATATTTTTATTCTTAAAAAGACTAGTTCCTTCATTATAATGAAAGCTTACGTCTTTAAATTCTATTTCTCCTTGGGTGACTTTTAGGGGTTGAGCATTAGGCGCATCCACAATGTCATGAGCGGAATTCATAATGGAAAGTGCTTGGCGACAAGTTCCTATATGTTCTGAAAATGCAACAAATTGGCCGGCGATGAACCAAAGATTCCAGAGAATACTGATCGATAAGGTGGTAATAAAACTAAAATCGCCTATGGTCACTAAATTTTGGCTATACATTTTTCCTAACACGAGGAGATTAATTCCCAATAAACCGACAATACTAATATCCCAGCAAATGCGCATATGAATAATTTTATTAAGCATTTTTCTGTCGGCGTTCACTGCTTCAGTAATAGACTTACTAATGTAGCGATTTTCATAGTGATGTTTAGCGAATAAGCGCACATTGGTAATATTACCAATGCTATCCACCATTTTTCCCACTACGGTGCTTCGGGCTAAAGCAAAATCATGGGATAAATTTTGTACGGGTTTTAGAAATAAAAAAGTGATGAGTAAAAAGCAACCTACCCAAGTTATCAATATTAAAGCAAAAAGTGGATGTACGCATAACAAAACGCTAATCGCAATCATTAGCCCTAAAGTTTGGGCAAACACATCATCAAGGATGGTAAAAATTTCGACTATCCCAGCTTGCATATCAAGGACCCGATTCACTAGGGTACCTGCAAAATTATTTTGAAAATAATGATGGGAGTGTTGATTGAGGTAGGCGAACATTTTATCCATGGAGTCTTGTCGCAAACTGGGGAACAATTTCATTTTGATCCAATCCAACAGGCGCATGTCAAAACACAACCCTATCCACAGTAAGATGTATAAAAAGATAAAGGGTTCAAGTTGCGTGAAGGAATTAGATTTATCGTTTTGTAATAAAACCGCCCTATCGATAATCAGTTTGATCACATAGGGCATAAAGGTATTAATAACCGCCCAAACCAAAGCAACTACAGCAAATCCAATGAGGTAGCCTTTATAGGGTTTGATGAGATTAACCATATAACGTGTTAAGGAGAGTGCTTTCATTGATTCCTCTGGTGGGTTGTTGCGCGCTATTTTATCCTTCTTCCTGTGTGGAGAGAAGCCTTCATTTCTGTAGCCTGTATTAGAGGAAGTCGTAATACAATCCATTGGCTAAGAGCGTCCAAACAATATTCAAGTTAGATAAGTGAGATTGTCTTGTATTACGACTTCCTCTTATACAGGCTACGACCCAAACCACCTTTTAGAAATTTTTTTACGAAAATAAGTAATTTATTATTGTAATTCGATAATTAAAATATTACATTCTTCTCAGCTCTTTAATTACGAGGTGAATAAATGAATAAAATTCAACGAACCAGTTTTTTCTTTAAACTTTTATTTCAGATGCTTTTAGTGGCCTTGCCGCTATTTTTAATACTCGCTTGGATAAAATCCGCTGGCACTTTTGAAATCTTGGCGGGAGTAATTAACTTAAA
>SCSO01000169.1 GCA_004297865.1 Legionella sp. | reverse complement strand
AAACACCAGAGCCAGTGAACCCACCTCCGACTTCACGACTTCGCAGGGTACTGGTGACGACGATAAGAATTAACTTTATATTTGCAAAATTATGCGCATAGATTAGCCCTTCCAGGGAGAAGCAAAGTCGTAGGTTAGGTCATGACCCAACCTACGACTTTTTTCGTGCCCGTCTTTGAATATTGCACCATATCAAAACCGGGCACGGAAAGGAATATAAGTTGTTACATCACTTTCGCCGATAAACTTTATAAACATAATCAATGATCTTCTCACCTGAATCATCCGAATTAAAGCCTGATTTCAAAGTCCTAACCAATTGATAGTCTTCAAAAAAATCTTCTTTTTTTAATAGAACATCCAACGAATCCCCATGCTGCTCCAGGGGATAGAAATTAATAATCAGCCAATCCGGCTTTATCTCTCTTTTGAGATGTTTAGCATAAAGATCTAAATGGTCTTTGTAGGGTTCCTGGGTTATTTCCGCATTATTTAAGCATTGGGAATCCACAAAACGGAGATCTTTTCTTGCCATGTAAGGAATCAGTCCGCAATCACCTAAAAGCACAGAGGCGCCTTTTTTAGCCTTTTGATTTAATAAACTGGCTACATCCAAGCGATTTTGAGTTCGTTCTTGGTAATGATGCACTGATTTCTCTAAATAGTTGGGTTCATTTCCTTGGGAAAAAAGGACAGTAATTAAAAAAATAACTAATGAAGTCAATAACTTAGAGTCTATTTTCAATCTAAAATAGCTACTAAACTCCAACACTCCTAATACAGGAAGTAAAGAAAACAAAGCAAAAGGAGCCAAAAATAAGCGGATAAAATGGGAAATAACCGGATTAGCCTTCCATAGTAACAATGCATAGAGTAAAGAAGGTAACCACAATAAAAGCTGACGACAATCCCGAGATACAATCAAATAGGGTAATGAAGCCACTAAAAAGGGAAGCAATACTTCGAAATAATCCCAATCTACTAAAAAGAACTGGCCTTGAGCCATAGCTTTGCATTGGTAGCTGTTGGGTATCCAATGACCAAAATAGGCTATCCGCCAGATAAAATAGGCTGTATAAGGCAAAATGAAGCACAATAAGCTAATGAAACCCCAAGAATAAACCATAGATTGCTTAGGAAATTGCCTATGCTTGAATTGGCAGCCCGCAAAAAACAAGATAGGTATTATCCAAATTAAACCTTCAAATCGCGTTAAACTGAGCGCTAAAAGACTTATATTGGTAAAAAACCAGGCTAAAGTGGACCATTCTTTCCTCTGATTTTCCTCCGCATAACCCCAAGCTTTCAAGACTTGCCAAGCCAATACAATGCTCAAAGTCACGTACAAGGGCGTTTCTAGTCCCTTCAAAGTCCACCAAACACTCCCTATATAATGGCTAAAGATAAAGACTGGCAAAATCGCTAATAAAGGAGAAAAAAATAGCCGTGCTAAACGATATAAAGCCATTAATCCTGCCATCAAACAACCTATCGCGATCACTTTCATCGTATTCACTAAAGGAAGCTTCAACAATAAGACTAAAGCCGCGATGGCGGTCCAAAGGAAATTCGAAAAACCCTCAACTATAGGCAATTGGGGATGCCAAATTAACCCCTCTCCATCCACCCAATGTCGTGCATACACCCAGCTAATATAGGCATCATCTGTGGTAAAATTCCAAACCCTGGATAAAGAAGTGAACAGATCGTAGCTACAATAGAGCATTAGCAATAGAGCCAATATATATTCAGACCTGCGCGAAAGTACTTTCAAGGGCTAACTCTTGATTGAGGGTTACGTTAGTATTACACCCAAGTATAGGCCTCGCAAGCGTTCCATTAACATAAAAATTGCAGAAAAAGAGCACAAATACTTAATAAAATTATTCTTTATGTGGCAATTTAATACGAATTAATTTAATCTTCGGCAAAGGTAAAAATACGACAATCTAGGCAACATCCGGATTTTAACTGCATGACTCAACATATCATTTATAAAGATACTTTTTTGATCTCTGGCATTATGTGCTATCAAGGTTGCGGTAAGACAATTCAAGCCATAACCAGTGACCTGCAAGCATTCAAAGATCAAAAAATCTTACCTAATGATGCCAACTTAATTATCGATGCCGAACCGCAAAGTTTCGGAGTTCATAAATTAATAGTCACGGTGCAAAGTGATTCGGTTGATTTTAAAACTAATGGTCTAAAAACAAGGAAACTCTTCAAAGAACAAATTGAATCTGCTGCATTTACGATCATTGATGAAAGTAATGATGAGCCGCATAAAAAAAGGAATTGGGAAAATGCAGTCAATATTCTAATCAATCTGAGCTCCATGGCGATCATTCTCACCTTATCCATGATCTTCCCTCCTTCCATTTTATTAACTACGGGCTTAGGTGTTCTATCCTTTGCAACTTCAGGCTTTACTTCCCGAAGTTATTTGATGAGTTTTTTTAATAACCTACGCACCCAAGATTTGGGCAATATGAGTAGTGCTGTGGCTTTAGGATGGTTTTTAGCTTTGGCGCATGCCCTTTATCATTCCATTGCTATGCCTTTGAGCACCAGTTTTTCCATGATGTTCATGAGTTTTATCATGCCCATTATGCTGATCACTATTATCAATGGGATGGACGAGCTCAAACGTCTTATCATGAATAAATCCAAAAAAATGCAATTGCACGGCATTCATTCTTTATTTCCACAAATGACAGACAAATATCTAGTCCACGATCTTTCTTTAGAGCACCAAGAGCAACTCACTCAGATTATTGAAAACAGGAAAGAAAATCCCTGCGATTCCTCCCCTGTTGAAAGATTGTTGCAACAATCACCTCTCGTGCTTAAAAGAAAAAATTCTCTCAGTAAAGGTCAGTTCATTCAAGTCAAGTCTGGAGAATGCTTTCCAGTGGATTGCATTGTCATTCATGGCAACACTTTAGTCGATTCTTCTTTACTCACTGGTGAATTACTTCAAGAAAAGCAAATCTCTGATTTTATTCCGGCAGGTTCCATAAATTTAGGCCAAACCATTAGTGTCTGTGTTATTGAAAACTCCTACAATAGCACTATTAATCGTTTATTATTTAAATCTAATCGTGCACAAGAATCCCAAGCCGCACAAACAAATCAGCAATTTACTTATTACTATGGTGCCTTGATCGCTTTAGGAATAACAGCAGCTGTATTGATCCCTTTAATATTGGGGGTACTAACTATTCCGTTATTTTTACAAAATGTCACAGGTATTTTGTTTGCTGTCTGTCCTTGCACCATAGGAATTTCTCATGAATTACCGCATATACTAAGTCTCTACTATCGCAATATTCAAGGGATTAGATTAACTAACGAAGATCTGCTCAACCATAAGAGTAAAATTCATACCGTGGTCTTTGATAAGACGGGTACCTTAACCACCGGCAGTAGTGAAATCGATTCTTATGAAGGCATATCACCCGCAGTTTGGCAAAGAATCTATCTCTTAGAAAGGAATTATGGTGCAGAACATCCCTTGGCTAAAGCACTTTGTAATTATTATGAAGAATATTTCTCTTCCCCTTGTATTGATGATCTTCGTGATGGACAACGGGATTTAAAAAATCGTGGTATTAGTGGAATTGTGCAAGGGAAAAAAATTCTTTTAGGCAATGCCGCTTATTTAACTGATTCGGGTATTCAAATCCCTGTGCATCAAAGTGCTCAAATAGCTGAGAAATTAGCCTTGGGTTATTCTGCAGTTTATGTGGCCGAAGATCAACAATACATGGGGGTTATTTTGATTAAACACCAAATTCGACCGCATATTTTACCTGCCTTGCAACGACTCAAACAAGAAGGCATAAAAATCATATTATTGACTGGGGATCAAATTGCTTCAGCACAAGGATTTAATCAACAACATGGTAATATTTTTGC
>SCSO01000168.1 GCA_004297865.1 Legionella sp. | reverse complement strand
ATAACTGATTTAAAAAGTTCCTCTGGCAGGATTCGAACCAACAACCTCTATTGTTAAGTGAGAAGATTTTATAATTCTCACTTGAGGATCATATAGTAGATCAAAAACCGATTCTCACGGCAATATCGATCTTAGCTAATAAATCCGCAATAGTGCTAAACCAGTTTAGCTTCAGAGGAGCCAAGTTTTCAAAGGAGAGCGTTTGTTAACACTCTCTTTATTTAGTAAAATGGTGCCCCCGCTGAGTCAAAACGCATAATGAAAGTAGAATCTCGTTGCATTAAAAGGCTCAGAGACATCTTTAAGTAATTGTTAATTTCACCAATTAACAAATTCAACAATTCAGCATTTTTAGCATAAGGGGGCATAAAATGAGCAATAACTTTAAGATCTTAGCATTTATTAATTTAAGTTGTCAATGTTTATAATTTTAAAAGACGATCCGTAGATCGTCTTTATGAATTTTAGATAAATAGGTATCGTACTCCTTGTTCGACCCAACCGGCAAAATCTTTGATTTCTTCATTGTGGGTTTCATAATCATCGGGGTAGTGAACCAACATCATATTCTTTTTTAAAGAATGTGGTAAGGTGTTAAGTTCAGGAAGATTCGCATGAACACCGCCAGGAAAAAATTGAACATCGTGAATGATGTGTTCCGCACGGTCGCCATAATGGGATAAAAGATCTAGATCAAAGCGAGTATCACCAGAGATTAAAATCTTATCATCAATGAATAGACCATAGCTGATGAAGCTGGCTTCCCAGGTATCGGCGTTGTCTGGAATGTGTTTGGTGCGGAAAATTTCTATTTTAATACCATCATACCAGAGAGAAAAAATTTCTCGTGGTTGATGAGTTTTCCAGGTCGGACGCACCAGATCAAAGTAATCAACTAAAGATAGGCGTTTTTTTGTGGCTTTTTCTTCCTCATTATATTCCAAAGCACCACGCAATGTGTAATCCCAAAGAATTCTTTCGTATTCTTCGTTAATGATCATTTTTATTTTAGGATGATTCATAAATTTTCGTCCGACATAACGATTCATTAATGCCAGACACTCAATACCATTAACATGATCACCATGAGAGTGTGTTGGGAGAATACAACGGATGTCCGTAGCCTTGAGCTTAGCGACATGAGCTAAAGCCATTGGTCCGCTCATGCCAAAGTCGACAAGAACATGCGCACCCCCTTTGATTATCAGGAAATTGGTTTGAAATTTCGTGGTAGCAAAGGCAGAGCCAGTGCCTAAGAAGAACAATTCCAACTCTCCATTATTTTGTAACGGATGAGAGTTTCCGTTTAACGATTCCCTTTTGATCTCCATTAATATTGCCTTTCTGTTTGTTTATAATGTACTTGAATAATAAGCCACCTTAACATAAGCTATTTTGACTGTCAATATAGGATTAAATAATGTTAACTTAAATTAATTAAACTAAAAACACACTTGGGCCGACTCAAATTCATTTTGAGGAGGTTAAGTGTGTTTTTATAAAACTTGGTAGCGGGGGCCGGACTTGAACCGGCGACCTTCGGGTTATGGGCCCGACGAGCTGCCAACTGCTCTACCCCGCGTCAATGATGTTTCTATAATAGTTTAGATAATGATATTAGTCAATCAATATTAACTATTTATTTAATGTTATAGTGGTGCCGAAGGGGAGAATCGAACTCCCACCAGGTTGCCCTGACAGGTTTTTGAGACCTGCGCGTCTACCAGTTCCGCCACTTCGGCTAAAATGAGCTTTTGATATTTTACATAATATAATTGTTAAAGTCAAGGTTGGGAAATTAAACATCGACTTTTTTTGATTTTTTTATTATAATTTAGTCGTTATGACCAGAGTGATTTCCGTAGTCAATCAAAAAGGAGGCGTTGGTAAAACAACGACTTGTATTAATTTAGCAGCCTATTTAGCAAAGCTGGGAAATAAAGTTTTAGTTGTGGATATGGATCCGCAAGGAAATGCTACCTCAGGCTTGGGTCATGTTCCTAGTGAAATTGTAGAAAGTATCTATGAAGTGTTAGTAGAGGAGCCACGTCGTATCGATAGTATTATAAAACCAACCAAGATTGATCTATTACACATTGCTCCAGCTAATCCAAATTTAGCTGGTGCTAACATTGATTTAGTTGATTATCCTCGTCGTGAATTTAAACTATGGGACAATCTAAGTGATATTTTGGGTTTGTATGATTTTGTTTTGATTGATAATCCACCCTCGTTAGGACTGTTAACGATTAATGGTCTGGTAGCGGCTGATGAAATCTTGATTCCCGTCCAGACAGAGTATTATGCTTTGGAGGGATTAAGCCAATTGCTTTATACTATAAAATTAGTAAAGGATAATCTGAAACCAGAACTACAAATCTTAGGTGCTGTCATGACGATGTATGATGGACGGTCAAAATTATCAGAAGCTGTTTTTTATGAGCTTTATCAATATTTTCCTAATAAAATTTTTCGCTCAATTATTCCCCGTAATGTTCGTTTGGCTGAAGCACCATCACATGGAAAATCAATAGCTGATTATGATCCGAGATCAAAAGGAGCAAGAGCTTATGAAAAATTAGCTAAAGAAGTTTTAGAAG
>SCSO01000167.1 GCA_004297865.1 Legionella sp. | reverse complement strand
TGGCTACTGACTTGCGGTACCGAAGAGCTAAAGAAAAAGGAACCCCAGGCATAAAGGATAAGTATAGAAAAAAGACTGATTAAGCTCAGAATTATCCATTTCGCATACTTAGCGACGAATAAATAATATATATCCAATTTCATAGCATAATACCTATAAGGTAAGGGAGATGCGAACTCTTTCATTCTAAGCTAAAAAAAGCGTGATGCCCATACTTATCATTTTGGATGCAGCAAGGAGCAGAAAATTCCTGCGGGATCATATTGTTTTTTCACATCCATCCAAGCTTTATAATATTCCGCAAAATGGGTAGACCAATACTCCCCCCCCACTGCTTTACCCATATAACCTGATAAATAGCGTTTACCGCCTAATTGTAAAAATCGCTTATCCAACTCCTCTACAGCTTGTAAACAACTGTCTTTAAATAATTGAGGAATCCCTGGATGTAAAATCATAAAAGAACAAACAGAATCCTCTTTAGGAAACATTAAAAAATTAGCATTGGGTCGACTTATAGGAACGATATGCACTAAATTGGCATAATGAAGCGGTAAACTCTGTAAAATTGCTTCTAGATGGGTCTGCAATACTTTAGTAGGCACAAAGCACTCATACCAAGGATGTAATAAATCCCATTGACCTAGGCTCTTCATCATCACAAAGCGCGAATTATGTCTTAAATAATAAGAACCAATGGATTCTTCATAGGCTTGTAACAGTTTCCAATAGTGCAAATCCGCAACTAGATCGGTCAACTCTGGTGATTGCTCGGTAAATTCAAACGAACAATGTAAGGCGTATAGCCATTCAGCCACCGGTTGGCGTTTATCACCTATGGGTTTAGCACCTTGAATTGCCGGCGAGCAAAACAATTCTAAATAATCAGCTTTGGTCTTTAATTTTTCTAAGTCCTTAAACCATTTGTCCTGCTCGTTATAAACTAAGCAAAAGGTTTTCACCAAAGGTTGGACCGTTCTTAAGGCAATTTCGGCTTTAGTGATCACCCCACAACGTCCTTGTCCAGAAAGACAGGCATCAAATAAAGGAGAGCGGTAATCCACGCGTTGTAACTCGCCTAACCCATCAATGACTTCCAAACCTTTAACATGGCTGTTAATAGTTCCGTATTTAAACGAAGAGGCCCCTACTCCGCCCACAGATAAAACCCCAGCGACCGCTAAATTACAATTGTAAGGTAAAACATGTGGCGCCTTGAGTGCTGGTAAAGTCTGCTCTAACAAACTGGTCCAACTGGCATTAGCTTCCATCCAAATACTGTCACCAGTGAATTCCCCTGGTTTATCGAACTGCTGCATAGATAAAGTAACGCCGCCCGGTAAAGGTAGCGATTGGCCGCCTTGACTAAGGCCATTTCCACGAATGGTTAAGGGTAGCTGTTCATTCTGAGCAAAGCGAATAAGATTTTGTATGGCTTCTATACTATGGGGTTGGTAGACCGCAGCAGGCTGGGATTGCATGACTCGGCCAAAGTCTTGGCTAAAAGCAAAAAGCGTTGCTTCATCACAAAGCAACGCTTCTGGAGATTGTTGATTAAATTGCTTGATTTTCGATGCGTCCCACTGCTTCATTGGAGTTGGCAGCATTTTGGTTCCTTGCCTGTGCTTGTTCTAATCGTTTATTGCATGCAAGAATTAATCCATCAAACATTTTGTTGAAGGCATCATAGCAGCGATCTACCATTTTTAAAGCGGCACGACGGGTAGCTATGGGCAATTTTTTCGCAAATAAAGTGCGTTCCATTTCTTCCTCAAACATCGCATGAGCTAATTCCACTTCTAAATGTGAGCTGGAAAAGTATTGTAAGTTCTTATCTTCACCGGTTTTTTTCACTTGTTTTACTACTTTATCAAAGAACACATGGCCTGATGATTCTAAGGTTAACAACAACGCAATGTTGACAGCTTCGTCTTCTGCTTTAAAAATTTCTGACATTAAGGCATAAGCGGCATCACGAACCAATTGTGAGTCTTTAGAATATAGGGACACTACATCATTGCATTCTTCAGCGCGGCCTTGACCATATTGGCACATGTATTTTTTATCACTTAAAAACCATTTTTCATGACCAGCGTCTTCTAATCTATGGTGACGAGCCACTTTCTTTAGATAGGGGTCTTTAACTTTTTCTTCATTAATTCGTAAGATGTCTTGGAAAGTCATAGCCCAGAAAGTTAGTTCAGGTACAAAGGTACTAATTTCTTCAATACTATTTAAACTTTC
>SCSO01000166.1 GCA_004297865.1 Legionella sp. | reverse complement strand
CTCTGCACTGAAGAAGACGTTGCTAACGAAATGAATTGCATCTAATCTTATTCAATATTAAAAGCAAGGACGCTTTTAATATATTTGTCTTTTAATCTCACATAATGTTCCGCTGAATATTCCAATCGTTGAATTTCTTCCACTGTTAATTTTCTAATTTCTTTTACTGGATTTCCCAAATACAAATAGCCAGACTTCAATCGTTTACCCGGTGGTACTATACTACCAGCAGCGACCATGACATGATGCTCTATATAAGCCCCATCCAGTATTAAAGCCCCCATACCAATTAAACAATAGTCTTCTATGTGACACCCATGCAAAACGGCCTTATGAGCTACAGTGACGCCCTGGCCTAAAATTAAAGCTTCACCACCGGGTGTATAAGGACCATCATGAGTCACATGTAAAATGGCACCATCTTGAATGCTACAGGACTTGCCTATGGTGATAGAGTTGACATCGCCACGAATGACCGCCATGGGCCAAACGGAACTATCATCGCCTATAGTTACTTGACCAATCACTGTGGATTGCGGATCAATGAAAACGCGTGACCCAATTAGAGGTTCAATATTTTGAAAGCTACGAATGCTATGAGACATGTTTTACACCATGGTTACAAATTCTTCGGCACTAGTCGGATGAATGGCCACCGTATTATCAAAGTCCTTTTTGCAAGCGCCCATTTTAACAGCAACAGCAAAACCTTGCAGCATTTCATCAGCAGCATAACCGATCACATGTAAGCCAATAATTTTTTCTTCTTTTCCTAAAGTGATCAGTTTCATCGCTGTAGGTGTTTTAACATCATTTAAAGCATCAAGTAGCGGGTTAAAGCGAGTGTGATAGGTTTTAATTTGGCTTTTACCATATTCTTCAATGGCTTCCTGTTCTGTTAAGCCTACTGTACCAATAGGCGGATGACTAAAAACCACTGTACTTATATTGTTATAATCCAAACAAGCTTCAGGTTGTCCACCAAAAAGCCTATCCGCTAAACGTCGACCCGCAGCAATAGCGACTGGAGTCAGCGCAGGCGCATCCGTCACATCCCCTAAGGCATAGATTCCTGGGATATTGGTATTCTGAAACTCATCGACAATCACAAAACCCTTAGGGTCTCGTTTCACTTTAACTTGATCCAAGTTTAAATTAGCAGTACGGGGTTTACGGCCTACGGCAGTAATAATCACATCAATATTTTCAATAATAGAACTACTTTCGCATACTATGGATTTACGCCCATCGCTGTGTAAATGAATGGCGTGAGCTCGATGAGATTGATGGACCTGAATTCCTTGCTGCTTCATGATTTCCAATAAGGTATCGCCTAGCATGGTATCAAAGCGACTTAGCGGACGTTCCCCACGAATTAATAAATGCGTTTCACTTCCCAAACCATTAAGAATACCTGCGAGCTCAACACCAATATAGCCTCCGCCAATAATGGCCGTCTTTTTAGGTTGTTTGCTTAAGGCAAAGAAACCATCGGAATCTATAGTATGTTGCACACCTTCCAATAGAGGGGAAGAAGGCTCTCCACCCGTAGCAATAATAATATGGGGCGCTTGATAAATCTTACCATCCACCATAATCGAGTTGCCATCATGGAGCGCTCCCTGACCGTTGATGGAAGTAATTTTAAATTGTGTAAATCGTTTGGCGTAATTTTCCCGCAACATTTCAATGTAGGCATTGCGTTTACTTACCAATGAACTCCAATTCAATTTAGGTGTGGACGGGGAAAAACCAAAATTGCCAGCTCGATGAAAACCCTCTGCAATTAAAGAGGCATTGTACATAATTTTTTTAGGAACGCAGCCTAAATTGACGCAGGTACCTCCTAACTGATTTTGCTCAACAACGGCCACTGTGGCCCCATGTTTAGCAGCACGAATAGCACTCGCTATCCCGCCGCTACCACCACCGAGAACAATAAGATCAAATTGTTTATATCGCATAATAAATCTGTAAAGAGTGCATCAAATCATACTAGCAGGTCATAACTTGCAGAAAAAGCAAAATCGTATCATATTTAAAGACTAATCCCTTAATCACTGCTCAATATGCTATCCAGGATATTAATAACACTAGGCCTAGCGTTTACTCTGGGCAGTTGTTCACGACAAGGACATGAGCATTTTCAAGGCTATATTGAAGCTGAAAATATTTATTTGGCTTCACCCTATTTTGGTAATCTCATTGTTTTAAATGTCGTTCGTGGTGAACAAGTTAAAAAAGGGCAATTACTTTTTAAATTAGATCCTAACCCGCAAGAAATCAATATTTCTCAAGTGATGGGTGAATTAGAGCAAGCAAAAAACACTTTAGCTGATTTGCAGAAACCTCGACGACTTCCGGAAATTACCGCCATTGAAGCACAAATTGAACAGACTAATGCACAAATTGAATTAGCGACCATTCGCGTGGATAGATTTCAGAAACTCTATAATAAAAAAGTCTCTGACAAAGACAGCCTCGATGCAGCTATAGCCAATTTAGAACAGCAAAAACAGCTTAAAGAACAATACGAAGCGAATTTAGCTTTAGCCAAATTAGGTGGGCGTGAAGATCAAATCAAAGCACAAAATGCTCTCATTAATTCACTCACAGCAAAATTAAAACAGGCCCAGTGGGAATTAGATCAAAAAAGCATCTTTGCTCCTGAGAGCGGTATGATTTTTGATACTTATTACCGCAGTGGAGAGTTTGTCGCTAGCCAACAACCTGTAGTGTCTTTATTAGTACCACAAAATATTCGCGTGGAGTTTTTTGTACCTTTGGAGTATGTTGCTGAACTTCATCTAGGGCAAAAAATTAGTTTTACTTGCGAAGGATGTAAAGAAGACAATCCTGCAGTGATTAACTACATTTCTCCCGAAGTAGAATATATTCCACCTTTAGTATACGCCACTGATAATTACTCCAAATTAGTCTTTAGAGTGAAAGCGAATATCATCAATGCTAGTGCTTTCAAGCCAGGTCAACCCGTTACGGTTAATCTCTAATGGCTACGGAAACTATTATTGACGTTAAGGGTTTGAAAAAAAGTTTCGACCAACGTGTGGTAGTGAACAACATCGATTTGCAAGTTAAAAAAGGCGATATCTTTGGGTTTTTAGGACCTAATGGTAGTGGTAAAACTACGACTATACGCATGTTATGTGGATTACTGAAAGCCGATGCCGGTTCAGGCACGTGTTTAGGTTATAACATCCTTACCGAAACGGAAAAAATTAAAGAGCAAGTCGGTTATATGATCCAAAAATTCAGCTTGTATCAAGATCTAAGCGTGCAAGAAAACTTGGATTTCATTGCGAGGGTTTATAATATCAAAGATCGCAAAGCTAAAGTTGCCCAAGCACTTGCCAATTTAGGTTTGACTGAAAGAAAAAATCAATTAACCGGAAAATTATCAGGCGGTTGGAAACAGCGAGTAGCTTTGGCGTCCTGTCTAATCCACGATCCCAAATTATTGCTGTTAGATGAACCCACTGCAGGCGTAGATCCCATTGCTCGTCGAGAGTTTTGGGATCATATTCATAGTTTAAGTGAGCAGGGAATTACCGCTTTAGTTTCCACTCATTATATGGATGAAGCAGAACGATGTACGCACATTGCTTACATCGCTCATGGAGAAATTTTGGTGCGTGGCTCGGTAGAACAAGTGATCGCCACAACACGTCTAAGAACATGGGAGATTACGACCCAAGTAAGCACTTCGCTATTACAAAAAATCAAACAATTGGATGGCGTAGAGTTAGCGGCAATGTTTGGTAATATCATTCATGTCTGTGGTTATGACGTGGCGCTAGTGGAAAGTGAACTTAGAGCTTTAAGTGCGCAAACTTTTTTTGAATGGTCTCCTACACAAACTACTCTTGAAGATGCCTTTATTAGTTTAGTGAATCAATCACCGGAGCCTATAATTGAATAATGCGAGTATCAATCGCTTTATAGCGGTGATGATTAAAGAGTTTTTGCAATTGTTACGCGACCGTGCCACTTTAGGGATGATTATTGGCATTCCTTTGATGCAATTGTTGTTATTTGGTTTTGCCATTAATACGAATCCCCGCAACTTACCAACAGCGATTGTGAATACAGATAACACTGATCTTAGCCGCCGCATTTTAACCGCTATGCAAAACTCCACTTATTTTAGTTTTGTGAGTCCGCAAAGCACTGAAGCAGAGGCCAATTGGTTAATAAAAACGGGCGAGGTACAATTTGTTGTGCTTTTTCCTAATCATTTTAGCCGCGATGTGGTGAAAGGTTTACGTCCACCTTTATTATTGCAAGCAGACGCGACGGACCCCGCGGCAACAAGTATTGCAGTCTCGGTGTTTAGGGATTTAGCTTATCGCTCATTGCAAGAAGATTTAAAGGGTCCCTTAGCTAAATTAAATCCAGAAGCGCCACCGTATCAACCTATTATTCATTCTTTATATAACCCTTTAGCCATCACTTCGTATAATATTGTTCCTGGGTTGTTGGGG
>SCSO01000165.1 GCA_004297865.1 Legionella sp. | reverse complement strand
TTTTCGAATTGCAGCTGATATTCGCGATTTAAATTACAAAAAGTATTTTGTTCAGGGAGAAGAGAAAATTTCACATCAAGATGATTACACTTCACATAATACCCAGCAATTATCAATAAACGAAATAAAGGAAACTCTACTTAAACTTGATTGCATCCAGGAGGCATTTGATGCTTAAGGTAATGACATTGGTGGGTACTCGCCCAGAATTGATTAAAATGTCTAGGGTATTTTCAGAGTTAGATAAGCAGGTCAATCATATTCTGGTTCACTCTGGTCAAAATTATGATTACGAATTGAATCAAATTTTTTTTGAAGATCTAGAGATACGAAAACCTGATTTTTTTCTAAATATTTCTCGAGAGTCAACAGCACAATCTATTGCTGATATTATTTCTAAATCCGATATTTTATTCGAAGAGCAAAAGCCAGACGCACTATTACTGTATGGTGATACTAACACTTGTTTAGCAGTTATTGCGGCTAAACGTAGAAAAATACCCATATTTCACATGGAGGCTGGAAATCGCAGTTTTGATCAAAGGGTACCTGAAGAACTTAATCGAAAAATAGTTGATCACCTTAGTGACATTAATATGGTCCTAACAGAGCATGCCAGACGTTATTTGATCAATGAAGGCATAAGACCTGAGACAATTATTAAAACTGGGTCTCACATGAAAGAGGTATTGAACTATTATCAATCTAAAATTGAGGATTCGGTGATACTGAATAAATGTGAATTTGAAAAGGGCAAGTATTTTGTAGTTAGCGCGCATCGTGAAGAAAATGTAGATTCTGCAGAGAATCTTAGAGAGTTAATTTCCAGCCTTCAAGCGCTAGCTGAGGAGTATAATTACCCAATATATTTCTCGACTCACCCACGTACTGCTAAGAGAATAAATACATTTATCACCGAATCCTTACATCCACTGATTCAATTTGCAAAGCCTTTAGGTTTTTTTGACTATATTAAACTACAGCAATCAGCCTTTTGTATTCTATCAGATAGTGGAACAATTACTGAAGAAGCCTCCATTTTAAATCTTCCAGCTGTAACAATAAGAAACGCTCATGAACGACCAGAGGGTATGGATGTGGGTACCTTAATTATGAGTGGATTAGGTAAAGAAAGAGTTCTAGAGGCTGTTAAAGTAGTTACATCACAGTTCGATGCAAAGAGGCGTGTTGTTTCTCAAGTACCAGACTTCGAGTCTCTTACTGTATCAACGCAAATAGTACGAGTGGTTATCAGTTACGTAGATTATATTAATAGAACAGTATGGAGTAAGTAATACTTTATTGTTACCAAGAGATAATTAATCGAACTTTACGCTGTAAACAATATATCCTATCGAGGATGTTTGATTTTCCTAAACTTAGGACCTTGAATGTATAAAATATTAATAACAGGTGCAACAGGTTACGTTGGTCGTAGTTTAGTTCCAGTATTATTGTCAGCAGGTTATCAGGTAAGATGTGCTGTCTCCAAAAAAGTTGACTGGCTTGATGCTGAGCAATTAGTGATAAATCGATTGGAATTACAAACAAACTGGGAAGAAGCTCTTAAGGAAGTGGATATAGTAATTCACTTGGCTTCTAGAGTTCATATAATGAATGAAAGTTCAGCTTCAAACCTAGACACTTATTGCAAGGTTAATAGTGAGGCAACTAAAGTTCTGGCTGAACAGGCTGCTCGATTAAAGGTAAAACGGTTTATTTTTATTAGCACAATAAAAGTAAATGGAGATTATACTGTTGCGAGTAGTCCTTTTACGGAAGACAGTAAAGTAAATCCCGGCGATTCTTATGCGATCAGTAAACTCCTAGCTGAACAGCATTTATTATCTATAAGTAAATCCACTGGAATGGAAGTGGTGATTCTCCGGCCACCTTTAATAATTGGACCTAATGTTAAAGCAAATTTCCTTAAATTTCTTAAGCTAGCCGATAAAGACTGGATTTTGCCATTTGGTCAAATAAACAACGCGCGTAGTTTTGTTTGTATCGACAATTTAATTTCCGCAATTACCACTGTGATCGAGCACCCTAAAGCCGCGAATCAAACTTATCTAGTGGCTGATGATGATTCCTGGTCGTTGACTAGCCTATTCAAATTTTTATCGCTAGAGATGGGATCTAAAACTAGATTGTTCAAGATACCAGGTATAGAACTACTTTTTAAATTACCAGGATTAAATAAAATTGGCATCAGATTGTTTGGGTCGCTTGAAGTCAGTAATAACAAATTAAAAAATCAACTAGGCTGGACACCTCCTGTACGATCAGCTGAAGGGTTAGCCAAAACCGTGAGATGGTATAAAAGTGAATATGGTTCTTAGTTTATATTTTATGATTTACTCTGTTTTTAAATAATTGCACCCTCGTAAAGAGCACCAGGTTTATAAAAACAATTAATGTTTTTTTAAATTTCTGTCTACTTGCCTAATCTAGAAATTAAACGCTCAATTACTTTTTGTCCCAATTTTTCCCTATTAATAAGTAAAAAAAATGTGACCATACTACCTAATATCAGAGTTAACTTACCCCTTTTATTTTTAAAAGCTTCGTGTAATGACTTCCAAGAGAATATATCCTTACATAATGCTTGCGCATCTCTCCCCTTATTTTGAAGAAATAAATTAACTGCCCTCATCGCTTTATCTCTTCGATCAAGACTTTTATAATTGTCCATATCCTGGCGAGTGAGAATTTTTTTCACACAATCTTGTTGTAGATAAAAATCCATTACAAGAAAGAAATCAGCCTTGGATGTGCTTCTTCTAAGTTTTGAACTCCATTGATTACTACTGATACGATAATTTATCAAAGGTAAAGGAATAATCCCAATTGTATAATCTTGAGCAATCCGCAACCAAACATCCAAATCTGCGCTCGTTTTGAATAGTTCCCCTCTAAATGTCTTTATGTCATTTTTATAAACATCAGTTTTTACCATGGCGCTTGGGCAAAATAGAAAATTGGAATATTTTAAAATCCCTTTAAATAACTGAGAAAAATTATAAATATTATTCTTGGTCTTAAATGATTCAGGTAATTTGCTATATTTAATTTTTTTTGAATGCTCGTCTATTAATTGAGCCTCTGTAAGTACTGCACCAACATTAGGGTTGATTTTAAAAAATTCGACCTGCCTTTGTATTATTTCTGGGTCATATACATCATCTGCATGATAGATTGCAGTATAATCCCCACAGGCTAATTGAATACAGCGGTTAAAATTTCCTTCACCCCCAATATTTACTTCATTTTCATATAGTTCAATTCTTGGGTCATTAAAAGTCCGTGCAATATCTAAAGTTTCATCTGTTGAGCAATTATCAACAATTTTAATAATTATATTTTTATAAGTTTGGCTTACAATGGACGCTAAGGTCTCTTTTATAGTGGACTGTGCATTATAAGTAGGTATACAAATACAAACGAGAGGTTCTTGGGTTTTAGAATTCATTATACCAGCTCCATCCTAGAAAATACGTAATTAAATCGACTTTCAAAACAATGTTGCGACATACTTCTCTCGTACCCTTTTTTAGCGATATCCTCTCTAAGGTTTTCGTTATCCAAGTAGAATCTTACTTTTTCTATCAGATCGAATGAATCGACATAAATGCCAATTTCATTACCAATGGTGTAATGTCGTTCTAGACCTTCAATGTAATAAGATAACTGAAAGGCACCACAACTGTTGATTTCAAAATGACGTGCTTTTATTTGCTCTATATTTTTTGGGGAACGGAGGGTGTTAATTAACGCTTTAGGTGAAGATTTTAAATAGCGAATATCCCATGAAGTTGAATTAGACATATTTAAGTTAATTTTACTTTCATTAAATAATTTAACCATTTCCTCATAGGGTAAGGGGCCATTAGGCCAACCAAAACCGTAAGGCTCAACTGAAAAACCAGCTTTACGTAAATTATTTACCAACCAATTTCTAAAAGGGTGCCAAGCACCAACAAAGGACACATCTCTCTTCTTTTCAATATTTAAGTTTTGAAATATATTTTTATTACAACCAAAAGGAAAATAAATCGCTTTTTCTAAACCCAACTTTTTATATTTATACTCTCCATAGACATCAGGAGTAGTAAAGAAGTCAAATTTATCAGCCCAAAATCTAGTAAATTCAACACGCCATGTATCATCATGAAAAAAACAAAGCGTTTTGGTATATTGTTTTAATTGCTGCACCATAGCTGCATCAAATTGATCGGTATATAAAGTAAAAAAAGTTAGATTCGGTCTATCTGCTTTAATCCTTTCCAGCAACTTCTGCTGCATCCCATTTTTACCTATAGTATGGGTCTCCGTCATAAAATCAAAAAGGGACACCTCATGCCCCAAATCCTTAAGCACTTGATAAAAATTTATATACTCATAAGACAGCCCTCTTTCAGGAATTCCATAATCATATTTCATACATACAACTAGAATCTTCATATCAATCCAGCAATTTAAAAAAATTAGTTACAAAGGGATAACAGTCAAATTAAGATTGACCTGCCAACATAGCATTACCATTTGAATTGAGTATTTTTTTAGTCTCCGTATACAAACATTCCAATGATGACTTTTCTGGGAAATATCCAATTTTTTCAGCTATTTTATTCAGCGAATAGTAGTTTCTTTTATAATTTAATGTTGGTGAAATAGAGTTACTCTGCGTAATAAAATAATTCAAACCAAAGTGTTTTTTCATCTCTTCAAGAAGTGTTAGTTTATCTATTGGTGCCCTGCTATAGCAGTCTAAAGCCAGATTAATTTTATTTGCTGATAATATGCAATTAACCAATTGGTATAAGTCGCCTGGATGCAGATAATCTCGAGAAATATTGTCTTTAGTAGTTTGTAACACTTCATGTTTACTAATGCTTCTTAAAACATCGCAAATAAAAAAACTTGCGGTTAAGTCCATAGTTGAACTGAAGTAATTAAATATTCTTATATCAACTATATTTAATTTGTCTCTGCTTCTATGCCCAATTTCAGTGTATAGCTTAGCTTTACTATACCAATCATTCGGTAAAATATTATTAATATCTATCGAGGCAAGAGTTCCCTCTCTAACTGGTTCTAAAAAATCATTACCATAAACGGCTCCACTGCTCAAAAAAATATATTTAGCATCTGGATGATGAGACAAATATTCTAGAATTTTCTGATCATACTGAATGGTTATATCAAAAATCGCCATACCCATTTCTATGGCTTCGGTAGGATTACCTACTCCAACAAAATTTATAATTGCATTATAATGTACTAAATTATCGAAATCAGAATAACTCAAGGCTCTGTATTTATTATCAGGAAGACTAATTTCCAGCCAAGATCGCACCGCTTCAGGCCGACGACTAAATAGATCTAAACTCACCTCTTTATTATCAGAAAAAGAATGAATTAAATCTTTAGCAATATAACTAGTAGCACCAAATATCGCAATTTTCATATTTTATTCTAATTAATCATAGTTATGGACTTCAACTAATTTAGGTGATTGGTTATCTAACCTATCGCCAAATGATAGTCGTGGCCGACATTCTCTTACTGAATCAATATCTATTTCTAAAAGCATGGGTTGAGGATTGTGTATAAATTCATCAATTGCAAGGCCTAATTCATCTAACTTTTTAATTTTTTTAGATTTGAGATTATAGCCCTTTCCTATTTGCACAAAATCACAGGAATAAGATTCCCAGTAGGTTGAGTCATTTCGCCCATCAAAATACATATCCTGGAAATTTTTTACCATTCCTAAAGCTCTATTATTTAGAACAATGGTAAGTATTGGTAAATTCTCTCGAGCAATAATATCAATTTCCTGAATGTTTAAATGAGCCCCTCCATCCCCTGAGAAACTCACAACGGGAGCAGCAGAAGCCAATTGAACACCTATAGATGTTGGTATGGCAAAACCCATTGCCCCAAGCCCGCCAGAATGGTGCATTTTTTGATTTTTGTCCAATTCGATACTGTGAGCAGCCCACATTTGATTATTGCCAACATCGCAAACAAACTGTACTGACACCCCTTTAAATTTTTCATTCACTAAATTAAATATATCAAATGGATTTAGTTCAAATTCTTTATACTCATTAAAGTGGAAGGATTGTTCTTTATCGATGAGTAAGTTAATCCAATCGCAATGACGTGTCGTTTCACTTTCAAGCTTAATAAACTCTTTATAAAAATTGTGTGTATCCATATGCAATGATTTATCGGCTTTTATTCTATTGTTTAGTTGATGCTCATCGATATCGATCTGAATAATGCGTGCATTTCTAGCAAAATCATCACAATCTGAACCAGTCTGCCTCACATCCAAACGTGAACCTAGCACTACTAAAAGATCACAATTTTGCAGAGCATAATTCGCAACACGTTTACCATAACTCCCAATCATGCCAAAATAATTTCTAGTTTTAATAATGTTCTCACATCCTTTTAGACTAGCTACATAGGGAACATCTAAAAGATGAAGTTTTTCAAGAAAATCAGGTAGTAAATCATCATTTACTGCGCCACCACCTAATAAAACAAGCGGTTTTTTGGCACTTAAAATCTCATTACTAATTGTCGCTACTTCGTAATATAAATCTATAATACAAGTCTCTTTACAGTTTATAGAATTGGACAGCAATGAGTTCAACTGATTTTCATCAAGAACTTCGCGCTGTATATTCATGGGAATATCAAGTAAAACGGGCCCAGGTCTTCCCTCCTGGGCTATATCAATAGCCTTGTTAATTTCTGGAAGTAGTTCATTAACATTACTGATTTTTTTTGCATATTTTGTAATGGAGCTAACAATAGTAACAATATCTAGCTCCTGAAATCCTTGCTGCTTTATTTTTTTATCACCTTTGGATTCATGTGTATTCACTTGACCAGTAAAAAATAAGCAAGGAATATTATCCAACCAACAATCGGATATACCAGTTATTAAATTTGTTGCGCCAGGCCCACTTGTTCCCAATGCAATGCCAAGAATTTTATTATTGGT
>SCSO01000164.1 GCA_004297865.1 Legionella sp. | reverse complement strand
GTACTGTATTACTATAGACATCGCCTCCCTAACTTGCCCTATAAGCCCCTTTATCAGGGTAGTTTATCACTTTCGTATATCATGTTAGGTAGTCTTACCTTGTTTACGATGCAAAATGAGACGCTGATATTAGTTCTTGGAATCACCTATATCGCGATTTCCTCAGGTGGGAGTATGTTTCATTGCTACACAAAATATACCCATATTGCGCAACTTATGGCTCTGTTTATTCCCTACAGCATTCTATGCTTTTACCACGGTGGTTCAATGGTCATAATAGGGATTGGAGCCTTAGCCTATTTATTGATCTCAATTTATACCTCTAGTTTGCTCCACTCTTATTTGCGTCGCTCCTCAGAACTATCTTTGATTAAAAATAAACGTCTGAGTAAAATTGTGCAATTTAAAGAGGTGCTTAATCGTAAACAAAACGATCTCCACATCCAAGTCATCAAACAAAAACAGTTAGAATCAGAGCTGATTCATTTGTATGACAATTTAGAAGCAAATAATAAAATAGTCCTTGCTAAAAAACAGGAAACCCTCGCCATTTTAGATCTGATTTACAATACAATTAATGAGGTGGTTGTTAAAACAAATGAACAGGGGAAACTCGTTAAGGTAAATAATAATTTTTATCAAACTTTTGAAATCCACACGAACGAACAGTTAGAGCATTTTGTTAAGCAGTTTCACAGTTTAATACCCAAAAATCATCCTCTTCACCGATATTTTCCCTATACAGCCTACTCTGCTAAAACGGATTTTTTCTTAGATACGGCCAATGGAAAGCATTATGATATCCATTTAAAAATATTAAATAATAAAGAAAATTTGTGGATAATTAGTGATAAAACAAGAGAAATGCTTGAGAGTGATCAATCCAATTACTTTCTCAACTACGATGAATTAACTCATCTTCCCAATCGCCACCATTTTTACACAATATTGCGCGAAGCGATTGAGGAAAGTAAGCGAGCAAATAGTCTCCTTGCCATTGTCTTTATTGATATAGATCAATTTAAATTAATTAATGATTCATTAGGGCATGAATACGGAAATGACTTATTGAAGCATTTTGCAAAATTATTAACCTCATCCATTAGAAAGCAAGATTATCTAGCCAGGCTTGGTGGCGATGAATTTATTTGCTTGATTAAGGGGCTCACTTACAAAACTGATGTAGAACCGCTGATAGAAAGCATAAAAGCGGCATTTTCCCAGGACATTATCCTCGGCACTTACCATATTAAAGTCAATGCAAGCTTGGGGGTCAGTTTTTACCCTTGTGATAGTGAGAAAGAAAGTGAATTAATAAGCTTTGCCGACATCGCTATGTATCAAGCAAAACAGTACACCTTAGAACCTTTTAAACGCTATAACCCAAGTATGTTACTAGATGCTCATAAAATTCACTCGCTAGGTGAAGAATTTAAAAACGCATTCAACCATGATTTACTCTATCTCACTTATCAACCCATATTTTCGCTTAAAACGAAGAAAATCGAAAAGGTGGAAGTTCTTTTACGCTGGCGCGAAGGGGTCAATCCTGCAGTCTTTATTCCGCTCGCAGATCAATTAGGGTTAATTAATCAAATCAATCTATGGGTACTAGACAAAGCGTGCAAGGCACGCATTGAACTAAATAAAGTCATTAAAAAACCAATTAAATTCTGTATCAACTTAAATGTGAAGGAAATAGAGACGGATCAATCTAAAATCAACTTTATTAATCTTCTGAGTTACACGGGTTGCAAGGGGAGTTGGCTTGAGTTTGAGCTAAGCGAGCAAAGTCTTGTAGATGTAGAGAACTCTTCAATCCTGATTTCTACAGCACAACAGCAAGGAATTGCAATTTCCATAGATAATTTTGGTAATGGCATATCAAGCCTCAGTTTACTTAAGAGTATTCAATTTCATACCTTGAAATTGGACCGACAATTTATCCAGCATTCTTCCAGTGAAGAGAAAGAATTAAATTTACTGCATTCCCTCATTAATTTAGCACGGCAATTGCAGTCTGAGATATGTATTACTGGTATTGAAACATCAGAGCAATATCAACTGGCAATTCAAGAAAGCTGCCATTATCTTCAAGGGTTTTATTTGTCCAAACCATTAGACTTTGCTACTTTAGTTGAGCGCTTGCAAAAAGAAACTGTTAATAAGAAACCTGATTTCATGCAATAACTGCGAAGAACGAGAAAAGATTGCTGGCAGGGTAAGGAATAAATACTCAAGGACTAATATGCATGGATTTAAAAAAATTGCTGCATCGATCAAACAATACATTTGGGTTTTGTATTACGCTAAACAAGATCCAAGGGTTAGTTGGAAGGCAAAAATAGTAGTCATTATCACGTTAGCTTATGCATTAAGTCCAATAGACTTAATTCCTGATTTCATTCCCATTGTAGGTTTGATTGATGATTTACTCATCATCCCTATAGGTATCTATATAGCGATTAAGTTAATTCCCGAGGAGGTTTGGGACGATTGTTCCCGAAAGTCTAAACACTCTATAGAGAGCGGAGAATTATTGCCAAAAAACTGGGTGGTTGCTGCAATGATTGCAATATTATGGTTGTTCATTCTAATTATCATTGGCAGATGGTTATGGTATGCCTATATAGTTTAAAATAAAAATCATAAAAGGTTGCGCGTTTATTGTACACCACATTATGGTAGTGAGTACTACATTTTATATAGAGATGTGAGTAACTCTAAAGCGAGTTTTATACCCTGGTCATCCGTAGTAAAAAGTTGGTAAAAATTATGAGTTTTGTCGTAATCAACATCTAAATACAAGGGTTGTTCGTTACCATTTGGCGATAAGAGTCGCAGAATCATTACATTTAGATAATTTCCATCTTTT
>SCSO01000163.1 GCA_004297865.1 Legionella sp. | reverse complement strand
GTTGAATTTTCGTTCTGGGATCTATCCAGTGATAATATGAGCCTGCTGCAGGGCCAGCAATACCTTTTTCTTTTTCAGTAGCTCTAGGTTGAATGGCAATGGTGGGTAAACGTAATTCAACGACCAACGAATAGTAGTAATGGGAGTGCAGATTGACTATTTCTATTGCCTCATCCTCAGTTGTACCAATTTGGTTAACGAACCGCTTATTATGAGGGGTTAATACTTGAGCCAATTCGTTAAAATCAAAATTCTTAATAAAATCTGGAGCATGATTTCCAAAGCCTTGTTTTAGTTGCGGCAAAGTAAAACAAGGTTGGTCTGAAGACTTGGTAGAATCAGTTAAGCGAACGGTCATAAACACTGGAGTATAACCAGACAAATCCGGTATATTTTCTGGATTCGTTTTCTGCATATTTAAGTAAAATGCTAAATTTTCTGGGCTATTGATTAAGGCAAATTGAGCGGCTAGTTCATCAATTGCGACTTTCATTGCCGCTGATTTTTGCGGTGTTTCCGCATGTTGCAACGCTTGTTGCAATGGCAACATTCTGTTTATATAAGCGTCTTTTACGCGGATAAAATCATAGGTCGGCGCAATACCTAACACTACAAAAGGATTAGACATAAGAACTCCAATAACGGACAAAAATTGGGTGGGGATAGTATAGATAAAGTGCGATATTTACAAGCTGTAGTAGTAAGGTTTTTTCAGCCACGAAAAAAGAGACGTAGCCTGTATTTAATCAACCCAATTTACAAATCCAACTCTACCCAAACCGGTGCGTGATCAGAGGGACGTTCTAGCTTTCTGGGCTCTTTATCAATTGCAGAATGTCGGCATAGGGCATTTAATTCATGGCTTAAAAGAACATGATCAATACGCAAACCCCGGTTACGCCGAAAACCTAACTCACGATAATCCCACCAACTAAAAAGCCTTTCTGCTTGTTCAAAATTTCTAAAACTATCATGAAGGCCAAGTGCTAATATTCCTGCAAAAGCGGCGCGTTCCGGCGGACTTACTAAGACGCAACCTTGCCATGCCAACGGATCATGTACATCTCTATCTTCAGGAGCAATATTGAAATCCCCTACTACAGCAAGTTTGGGATAAATTTTTAATTGCTGGTCAATATAAGCAGTCACTTTGTCTAACCAATTCAACTTATATTGATATTTATCTGAGGTGAGTTCAGCCCCATTAGGCACATATAAATTGATCAAACGAATATCCCCAATAGTCACTGCTAAGATACGTCGTTGCGGATCATCTAAACCAGGAATATCCATAGTGACATCAGAAATCGGCTGCTTACTAATAACCGCCACTCCGTTATAAGTTTTTTGCCCAGAAAAAACGAGGTGATAGCCTTTTTCAATAAAAGCGGCTGCAGGAAATTGCTCATCCACTAGTTTAGTTTCTTGTAACCCTATAGCATCGATTTGCGAGCTATCTAGCCATTCCAAGACCTGTTCTAAACGAACTTTTAAAGAATTCACATTCCAACTAGCCAGTTTAAACACACCACTCTCCTTTGTATTCGATAAGCAAAGGAGCATGATCGGATAAACGTGGCTCGCGAAAAATGCGACTATCGACTACATGCTCGCTAAGACCCGGAGTAATTACCTGATAATCAATTCTCCATCCCACATTTTTTTCCCAAGCACGACTGCGATATGACCACCAAGTGTATTGCTCTTCATTTTGGTTATGCACTCTAAACGCATCCACAAAACCCATGTCGCCAAACAGTTGATCCATCCACGCTCTTTCCTCCGGTAAAAAACCGGAATTTTTTTGATTGGATCGCCAATTTTTTAAATCGATAGCTTTATGAGCGATATTCCAATCTCCACAAATAATGAGCTCACGCCCTGCTTCTTTCAATTTTAATAAATGCTTAGCAAATTGGGCCAAGAAATCGTATTTCACTTCTTGACGCCCATCGCCACTGGTTCCAGAAGGTAAATAAAGAGAAACCACACTAAGTTTAGGATAATCAAACTGGATGTAGCGCCCTTCATTATCACAATAATCATAGCCAATCCCCTAGATCGGAAGAGC
>SCSO01000162.1 GCA_004297865.1 Legionella sp. | reverse complement strand
AAAGAGACGCTCTGCGGAAAGCAGAATACTTAACAATAAAGCCATCCAGATTAACCCCGGAGCAATACCGCGAAGCAGCATAACCTCTGGTTTTAAAGTCAGCGGGAAAATCAATAACAGCATTAGAAAAAATAGGCAGGAATTAATGAGATATCTGATTTCCCGCATTTGTATGAGTACTTCGCGAGTAAATTGTTGCTTAAAAAGGTTTAATCCAGAAGTCATAAACAAAACTCCTGATAATCATCTGCTTGTAAAGGTAGATTTTGGTGTGACGTTAATAAGACAGAACCGCCTTTAGCCACATGCTGTTTAAGATGGTTTATAAGAATAACTTGAGCCGATTCATCCAAGGCAACCAAAGGCTCATCCAACAGCCAAATTTTGGCATCGGTCATCCATAAGCGCAACAAACTGACTTGTCTTCGTTGCCCTGCAGATAAACAGCCACAAGGTTGTTCTAGATGATTGTCTAAGTTAAAAATGGAGGCTAATTCAATAAAATTCTTATCCAAACGCCCATAATGCAGATCGAAAAGGCAGTTTTCTTTTAAAGTCAGCTGCGGATTAATTCCGGGTTTATGGCCTACAAAACACAGTTGTTGTTGATAAGTGGGCAAATCATTTTCAATATTTTCTCCATGCAAACGAATTTCACCTTGCTGGGGTTTATGCAAGCCACAGAGTAATTTTAATAAAGTTGTCTTCCCTGCCCCATTCGCACCTTTTAAATGCATAATGCATTGCGCTGGTAGCTGAAAAGAAATATGGGCTAAAACAGGCTGATCTTGATAATCAAAACTCAAGTCAATGACATCTAACATGTATAGTCCTACTACGCCCCATGGATTGTCCACGGGCTCCAGAGATCTGCTAATTATAACAGATTCATGGATCCCTCCGACAAGCCGAGGGACGTTGACAATGGAAAAAAAGCGAGACTAACCATAAATACAGGACAACACAAGTTTTTTGGTAGAATTTTTGACTTGCTTACTGGGCCTGGGAACGCCATAATCTATTTTATTTTTCTTAGGACCGTGGATGGAATTTTTAAGTCAATATGGTTTATTTCTTTTAAAATCAATCACTGTAGTCGTTGCCTTTATTGTCATTTTTATCAGTTTCTTTGCCTTAAGCCGGAAGCCAAAGCCCAAATTAGAAATTACTTCTTTAAATGCTCAACACGAAGCGGTTGAGCAGTTATTGCGTAAAGAAATCTTGGGTAAAAAACCAGAAAAGAAGAAAAAAGATAAAAAGAAAGAGCCTAAGCCTACTTTATATGTGCTCGATTTTAATGGAGACGTTAAAGCCTCTCAAGTAGAGCAGCTGCGCGATGAAGTGAGTGCACTTTTAAGTACAATAAAACCTGAGGATGAAGTGCTTGTCCGTATAGATAGCCCTGGTGGTGCAGTTAATGGCTATGGTTTGGCTGCTGCTCAATTACAAAGGATTCGTGATAGGCAAATCCCTTTAACTGTCTGTATTGATAAGGTTGCAGCGAGCGGCGGGTATTTAATGGCCTGCGTCGCCAATCAAATTCTCGCGGCCCCTTTTGCCATTATTGGCTCTATTGGGGTGGTTGCGCAAATCCCTAATTTCCATCGATGGTTGAAGAAAAATGACATCGATGTGGAATTATTGACTGCAGGTGAATATAAACGTACATTGACTCTTTTTGGGGAAAATACCGCCCAAGGACGTAAAAAATTCCAAGAAGACTTAGAAAAAATTCATTTGGCTTTTAGGGATTACGTGCTTAAAAACCGTAGTCAATTGGATATGGAGAAAGTCTCTACAGGCGAGCACTGGCTTGCTTCAGATGCCTTTCAATTGCGTTTGGTGGATAAACTAATCACTAGTGATGATTATTTAATGGAAAAAATTAAAACTCATCAGGCCTTTAAATTAGCTATTCAACCCAAAAATTCATTACTGAATAAACTATTAAAGCCCGCCATGCGTTTATTCGACCCTTGGGGCTAATATTGGTCTATAATTAATTAAAAATGAGGAGTCTGTAATGAGTGATTTAAAGTCTAAATTGCCTGATTTCAAGGAACTGGCTTCCATGGGCAGTAAGCTGTTTAAGGGTATAAAAGGTAGCGTTGAGGAAATTATTCAGGACTACAAAGCGAAAAGAGCTGAAACTGAGGTTCCTACTGAAGTAACCCCTGTGCAAAGACCCGAAGTTACCCCTGAGAAAACCCCGGAAAATCCTGTTGAATCAGAGAATAAGCCTAAGTAGAGTTTGTGAGTCATGGGATATGTCGGTTGGGTCGTGCCCCAACCTTTTTTCGTGAGCGTGCCCGTCTTTGAATATTGTACAATATAAAAACCGGGCACGTTTATGAAAACCCAAAAATTACGCCCTTTCTGGACGAGTTAAACCATATTTTCTCATCTTCTCCACAAGCGTCGTTCGGCGCATATTTAAATAACTTGCAGCATGAGCAACCACCCAATCGAATTCATCTAAGGCTTGACTAATCAAGGCCAACTCGGTTTTTACTAGATGCTCTTTCAAATCAATCCCATCAGTATTCATCACCGGTTCTTGACCAATGATTTGTAACAAGGTTTCACGCTCCATACCTTGAACGTTATTTTCATTAAACGTCGTTAAGTTTTCCCCATGGAGTCGACGTGGCAATTCTTGTTTAGACACGATTCCATTAGGATAAAGGATAGATAAACGCTCGACTAAATTGGCTAATTCTCGTACGTTTCCGGGCCAGCTGTAACGACATAAGGTGTCCATCGCATCCGGCATTAACCGAACTATAGGACGCCCTTCACCCTCAATTCGAGAAATGAGTTCATTAAATAATAAAGGAATGTCTGAATGACGCTGTCTTAATGGGGGTACTTCAATAGGGAATACATTCAGGCGATAAAATAAATCTTCTCTAAATTTACCCTCGTTAATTGCTGTTTCTAAATTACGATGGGTAGCTGCAATGATTCTAACGTTGACCTCAATACTGCGATTTGAACCCACGCGTTCAAAACAACGCTCTTGAAGAACGCGTAATAGTTTTACTTGCATGGCCAGAGGCATATCACCAATTTCATCAAGAAATAAGGTGCCCCCATTGGCTAATTCAAAACGACCTTGGCGTGAAGTAATAGCACCTGTAAACGCACCTTTCTCATGACCGAAAAGTTCGCTCTCCAAGAGTTCAGCAGGAATAGCTCCGCAATTGATAGGAACAAAAGGTTTAGTAGCACGAGGAGAAAGGGCATGAATATTTCGTGCGACTACTTCTTTACCAGTTCCTGATTCACCCAAGATTAATACACTGGCTTCTGCGTCAGAAACTTGTTCTATGAGTTTACGCACTTGCCGAATACTATCGCTATTACCTACTAAGCTACGGAATAACGGTGTTTTATGAGTTCCAGCTATTATAAATTTGACTGCCTCTTTGGCTATTTGACAACGATGTAACGATTCCAACATTTGAGAATAGGTAAATGGAAAGGCCAAACAATTCACTACGTTGCGATCCGCGCAATCGGTAGTATTTAGACGATCACCGATAAGGATGATGGGTGCGCGAGGATGATGTTTAACTAAGGAATCAAGAAGCTCTATGGTTTTTTCTTGGGTAGTGTCAGCGCCTAAAATAATAATACTAGGATCTGTGCCGGTAATTTCTTGCCAATTGTGATATTGAGCAACTTCCGTGGGTTCGCCAATAAAATCAAAGATGGTACGGAGCTTTGTACAACGATCAACTTTATCATCGATAATGTAAATCCTGTCATAACTCCTCATATACCTGTCCTTCAATTGGAGTAATATAATTTTAAGTATCGGTCACAATCTAGACGTCTGTCAAATATCTGGCGCCATTTATTTTTTATGATTTTTTTGTGATCACAGGGAACTTTATTTGGGCGCATCTAAAATGCAAGAATTTATAAAGAACTTAATGTAGGTTGGGTCGCGACCCAACAGGAGAGCGTAGCGACTCCATGCACTTAAATAATAAGGAGGAGGCTTCGCTTTTTTGTGGTCTTGACCCAACCTACATTTAATATAAAACCGGACCTATCGTGAACAAATAATCATATCAAACGAATTACAACCATGGCCAAAGCACAGCTCTTGACTCCCTATTGCTTTGGTTGCGGCAATGTTCACTTCTTTACTAAAACGTTTCGCTCTCATAAAACCTAAGCGACTGCAGAATGAATTAGCGGCTTGGCGACCACAACCTTTGCCACGGTCATAACACCAATCGATACGGTAATCATTATAACGCGGTTTAGCGAAGCGTTTTTCGCGATAATGATATGGTTTAGGCGGATTATGCGAGAGCCCTATGGCACAACCAATGGTCATGAAGCCATTGCAGCGCCAACCTTTGCATTGAGCCTTAGTGGCTAGATAATTCGTTAAGCCCACATTATATGCAATCACATTTTGGCTTGAGTAATCGTATCCTAACATCTGGCAAAAACGATTAGCGACCGTCTTACCACAGTCTTTACCATCCACAGTACAATAATCTAGGCGCTCGCCTTGATAAGTAGGATGCCAAAAATTGCGATAGGCGTTATTTTTTACGGGAGTCGCATAGGCATGATTAACAAACGCACTAAATACTAGGAAAATTATACGAAAACTTCTAAAATTGAACATTAGAACTATCCTCTAACTTCGGTTAGTTCATGTTAGCTTATGAAGATGGTAGGTTACAAGCACGTGAATTTAATTTGCACTTTATATGGGATTATCACTTTCTATATAACAATGTTCTAGAGCAAATTGACTGGTTAATTGTTTTCCTAAAGCCTGAATTCCATAACGTTCGGTTGCATGATGTCCACAACAGAAATAATTAATCCCTAATTCTTTGGCTTGATAATAAGTACGCTCAGAAATTTCCCCACTTAAATAAGCATCTACACCTAAACGACTTGCTTGTTCAAGATAATCTTGCGCAGCCCCACTACACCATGCAATACGACGTATAGGTTTTTCTTGCGCAGAAATGATTTGTGGTGTGCGTCCCAGTTGCTTTTCAATGAATTGACCGAATTCAGCAATTGACTGTTCTTTATTTAACTCACCTGACCAAAGAATATTTTCCACCTTATCTACTTTGTGCATTTGGACGTTATTCACTGCAAACAATTTAGCCAAACAGGCATTGTTACCTAGTTCAATATGGCAATCGAGAGGAAGATGGTAGGCAAATAGATTAAGATTATGATTTAAAAGTTTACTAATTCTTTGGCGCTTGATACCCACAATAGTAGGATCTTCGCCGCGCCAAAAATAACCATGATGGACTAAGAGAGCATCAGCTTGCCAAGCCACTGCTTGCGAAATGACCTCATCAGAAGCAGTGACGGCCGTACAAAGACGTTGAATTTGTTCTTTACCTTCAACTTGCAGACCATTAGGTGCGTAGTCTTGGTAACGTCGACAGTTTAAAAACTCATCTAAATATTGAGTTAATTCACTACGTGTAATCACCTTTCGGATACTCGCTTAATGTCAGCTCCTAACAAGGAAAGCTTTTCTTCAATGCGCTCATATCCTCTATCCACATGATAAATTCGTTCAACTGCTGTCTCACCGTCTGCAACCAAGCCAGCAAGAATCAAACTAGCCGAAGCACGAAGGTCGGTAGCCATTACTGGGGCCCCGGTTAATTTTTCAACTCCATTGATGATAGCGGTATTACCATTTAATTGAATTTGCGCGCCCATACGCTGTAATTCTTGGACATGCATGAAACGATTTTCAAATATAGTTTCCACGATAGTAGAAGAACCTTCAGCCACAGAATTCATAGCCATGAATTGCGCTTGCATATCGGTAGCAAAAGCAGGATAAGGAGCAGTAGAAATATTCACTGCTTGTGGGCGTTTG
>SCSO01000161.1 GCA_004297865.1 Legionella sp. | reverse complement strand
TTTTCGTCGGAGCCACCAAGAGTAATTTAATTACTTGCGACGTCCCTACGACTGTAATAAAGTACATACCATGACAAATACATTAAATTTCTACCTCAAAATCATCTGCACTTTGTCAGCCTTAGCGGTTTTAATCACTAGTGCTATTGTTTTTCAACAACATTCTTTAGAGATTATTGATTGGATTGATGATTTAGGATGGCTTGCGCCTGTGCTGTTTATTCTTATTTATTGCTTGGCTACCCTATTGCTCTTACCCACCATGGTACTTACTTTGGCTGGTGGCGCGCTTTTTGGGCCAGTGATTGGTACTATATTTAACTTATTTGGCGCTACATTAGGCGCAGCATTAGCCTTTCTCATTACTCGTCATTGGTTATATGATTGGTGTGAACGTAAAAAAGGCGAGCAATTGAATCGCTTAATTACCGGGGTCAATCAACGCGGATGGCTATTTGTCGCACTCCTACGACTCTTTCCTATTATTCCATTTAACTTAGTGAATTACGGTTTAGGAATCACGGGTATTGGTTTTCGCTTGTATCTCGTCACTACCTTTATTTTTCTCATTCCCGCAGAAATTATTTACACTTATTTTGGCTATGCCGGTATGGGTGCGCTGAATAATCCTGCACAATTTTATAAAAATGGTGGGATAGTTTTATCAGGTTTAGCCATACTCTTTTTGTGTGGAGTAAAGCTCTCTCAATTTAAAAAACCTGCTAAACCTTAAAATAAAAAGTCATTGGACCATCATTACATAAACTGACTTGCATATAAGCACCAAAGACCCCACACTCTGTATGTGGGTAATTATCTTTGGCATAAGCCACTAACTCATCAAACAATTCTTTACCCTCTAGCGGGGCCATTCCTGAAGAAAAGCTTGGACGTGAACCCTTGCTAGTTTCGGCAACTAAAGTAAATTGGGGCACTAGCAGCAAACCGCCTTGCACATCCACTAAGCTTAAATTGGTTTTTCCCTCAGCATCGGGAAAAATCCGATAAGTGACTATTTTCTTAAAAAGCTTTTCCACTTCTCGTAAAGAGTCACTTTTTTCAAACCCCACTAGAGCTAAAATGCCTTGCTGAATCGCTCCAACAATATTGTCGGCAACCCGTACGTCTGCCTGTTTTACTAATTGAATAATACTAATCATTAAATACGCTCAAAATGACAAGATGAATCTTTCCAGTCCTCCAAATTAACCAACTTATTTGTTCCAAAGGGACTCGGGATGTTTTGAATAGTCGCAACTCGTTTCATTTCTTTTAATTTAGTGAGTAACTCATTATTAGAACCAAAATGTTTATGGATCAAATCGGTCTTTAAATTAAAATACATGCCTAGAGGCGTCTTAGTATCCTTTATTTGGTCTATCAATTGCAATTGTTCAGTTGCAGGTAAACCACTAATATAGTCCAAAACAGCCATTCTATGGGTTTTTAATTGTTTATATACCGGAGCGCCTAAAGGTTTATTAGCCTTTATCAATTGAAAAGCAATAGCGCCAATGGATTGCGGTTGATATTGCATGATGAGATCAATCACATTATCATTTGTGGCGTTGGTTTGTTGTAGTACCTCGGATAAAACCTCAGGGCAATTATCAATGATAAATTTAAAAAAATATTGCAAAGCCTCCTGATTCATTTTCTCGGCTATATAATGGGCCATGTTGACCTGATTATTAACCTTAGCAGTGACAACTTTAGCGACTTGTGATTTATCACAGGCAATCAATGTATTTAGATAAAACTTTAATGCCGGTAAATTCTGATGAAAAGTAATCGTATGCCCCATATGACAACCATTCGTCATAGTAGAAGTTAACAACTCGGATAAAAGATGAGGGCAATGTTGTTGAATGAGTTCGACAAACAGTTTTAATTCGTCAAAGGTTTTATATTGCGCAATATAATGACCTAAATGCCGTTTATCAATGGTTGTTTCTTTGATGAGTTTAGTGACTAATCCTAGCTTAACTATTAAATCAAAATAGTGAATGAGTAACTTACCCGAATATTGATGGGCAAGCATCAATCCCATATTCCAACCTGTATTAGAAGCTGCAGTGACTAGTTCAATTTGAACTTCCACTGGCAATTTAGGTAATACCTTTTCAAAATAAAATCTCGCTACTTTTTCATTTTGAAATTCTAGTAATAAATGACCTATATGTCTTCCATCTTTAAGAGTATATCGCAAAGAATCAGGAGCAACTGCTAAGACTTTTTCAAGAAAATGAATGACTGATTGTGGTTTTTGGTATCTGGCCACCAAAATGCCTAAATTCCAACCTAGTTCAACTTGCAACTTTAAAAGTTTGGGTAACAAATGAGGGGCTTCTTGATGAATTAAATCAAGTAAATAATTCATAGTATTAGAATCTTGAAATCTCGCAACCAGATGGACAATAGACCAACCATCCATCATTAAAGCTTCTAATACTCTAATTAAACTATTAGGAGCATGCTGCAAGATCAACTCAAAAAAGGCTTTACATGCCGCAAACCCTTTAAATTCGGCAATATAATGCCCTATACTCCGACCACTGTCATCAACACATTCTAGAACTTCCGGTAAAGTCTCCAGTTCATAACAAACCACTTCCGCAAAAAAATTACTTAAGGTTTGTTCGTCGTACTTCCAAGCTATTTCTTGACCTACCGTGCGACCATAATTACCTCTATGCGTAATAAGATCGAGTAGTTCATCGTTTGCAAATAAGTCATCGGTGTTGAGAGATTGGGAAAGAATTTTGATAAATTGCTTAACATCCATTTTAAGTCTACCTCAGAAATCCATACATCAGGATTGTTAATTGCGGGGAAAGAGTTGCCAAACTCAGAATGTACTGAGTTTGGCAAGGTTTTTAGCTATAGGTATAGTCACACGGATCCGCCAAAGGAGTTATATGAGCATCTTTATCAAAGAAACGCTGGCCTTGAGTCTCACTCACTTTAATTGATTGCTGTGCTTGAGCGGCAACCTCTGCTTTTACACGCAAATTTTTAATATAGTCGCGGTATTCATGATTTTCACCAAAGTGACTTGAAAGAATGCCCTGAGGAATATCAAAATACAAACCCAAGGGTTTTTTATGATCTAAACATTCATCGAGTAGTATGATTTGATCTTTAGCAGGTAATCGACTGATATGCTCAAGTACAGAGTATCTAAATTCTTTCAATCTCTCATACATTGCGTTTCCAAGAGGAATTGCGGAGGATATTAAATGAAAAACAATAGGACCTAGATGTTTTTTATGATTCAAAATGAG